>JBIRBD010000083.1:0-8609 GCA_044326465.1 Chthoniobacterales bacterium | reverse complement strand
CATGCCTCGATCGTTTTTATTTCGAATGAGCCGGCCAACGCCTTGACGAAATTTTAAAATTGCCTCTGGCAAAGAATAATCGCTAAACCCATTACCACCGCTTGCCGCAATCTGTTCAAACTTCGCTTCGACTAATGGGTGATCTGGTGTTGCAAACGGAAGCCGCGTGATGATCACGTTGGAAAGGGCTTCCCCTGGAATATCGACGCCAGCCCAAAAACTATCCGTACCAAAAAGCACACACGGTTTTCCCGAGCGAAATTCATCAATCATGAGCGAGCGTGAAAGCCCATTTCCTTGCACGAGCAACCGCCACTCTTTTTTTTCAAAAAAATCTTTCATTTTCTCTGCGACGTTTTGCATTACCCTATAACTTGTAAAAAGAACAAAGGTGCGCGCTTCGCTTAGCTCTGTAAAATGACCGATCCAATGTTCTAGCGCTTCTTCATAACCCGCATCACGTGGATCAGGCATGGTCTTTACCAAATAAAGCTTCATCTGCTCTTGATAATTAAAGGGAGAGCCCAGCTGCAAGGCTGGTACTTCCATCGCTCCTATGCGCGAGCGAAAATAACTCAACTGCGGCGCCCCCGTAGAAAGCGTAGCGCTTGTAAGAATTGCACTTGTCTCTTTTTGAAAGAGGCGTTCTTGCAAATGCGTTGCCATATCAATCGGAGCAGCATTCAAGGTGCAGTAGTTCGTAGTTCGGCCTGTTTTCTCAATCCAATATACGTGCTCTGGTTCACTTTGATTAATAAAGCTTTGCAATCCTTCTTGGGTCTCTGCGAGCTGCTCAGCAATATCGCTTAGTTCCATTTTTGTAGCCTCTTCTTTACTTTCTAATTTTGCTACTGTGGCTATTATCACGTGCTGAAGCTGTTCCATACGCTTCATGATGTCGCTCGTCGTAATTTTTTTTACTAACGCGGCACGCTCTCTTTCGCGAATACGATATTCACGGCCTTGCTTAAAATCACAGGCAGAGAAAATTGTTTCAAAGTAAAGATTTAGTTCCTCCAAAAGCTCTGCCGTCGTGGTGATCGCCGTTGTGTTTTTAAGTTGTTGGAAAATTCCTTTGCGCGTTCGCGGGTTGTAGAGACGCTGCAGAAGCTGCTGCAGTCCATATTGCGAAACCCTAATTCCAAAATGCCGAGAGGCGATATTTTCAAGCGTATGAGCTTCATCAAAAATGGCGAAGTCGTGCGAAAAAAGATACCCATCTTCAGAATCTTTGGAGTCTTCCAGCAACGTAAAAAAAAGTGTGTGATTCAGAATTAAAACTTCAGCTGAAATTGCGCGACGGCGCATTGCTTGGTAAAAACAACGCGGGTTTTTTCCACAGATTTTAGGCGTGCAGAGATGTCGTTCGCTGCAAACTTGTGCCCAAACTTGTGGATCGGGTGCTTGAGGAAGATCGCTTAAGGTACCATCACTGGTGGTTTCACTCCATGCGCGAAGTCGTTCCAACTCAGGCAGAAGCTCGGGAGCAAAAAGATCGCCTGCTTTGTGAAAGGCTCGCTCAAGACGCGTTGGACAAAGATAATTTTGACGACCCTTAAGCAAGACAGCATCAAAGGAAACGCCTAGAATTTTTTGTAAAAGCGGTAGATCTTTATACAGAAGCTGCTCTTGCAAATTAATAGTGTGCGTGCAAATAAGAGCTTTTCTCCGCGAGCTCAGAGCGTAAAGCACTGCTGGAATTAAGTAGGCAAGCGATTTTCCAACACCAGTGCCAGCTTCCACAACGAGGTGTTTTCCATGTTCCAATGCATCCGCGACAGCCATGGTCATTGCAAGCTGTTCTGGCCGCGTTTCAAATCCACGAGTTTTAGAAAGCTCTCCTGTCTCCGAAAAAATCTTTGCTACTTGTTCCGGTAAGCTTGATATATCATTGTCGCTTTCTTCGATCATGGATAAATACAATAGCCACAAAGAACACAAAGAACACAAAGAGTTTTGTAGTTATTGGGAAGTTGAGGGGTTGAGTCGCGACTAATGTCGCTGTTGAGGGGTTGAGGGGTTTGGCAGCACCGCTATCGCGGAACATTCCTAAAAAACCTGCTAATCTTTAAAGATAGGCTCAATAAGACTTTTAGCTTACCAAAAAAACTTCCTTTTAAAATTCTCTCAACCTTTCAACCTTTCAATATTTCAGCCTCTCAACTTTTCAACTTTCTTCCATGCTTCTTCTCGACCAATACGTTCTCAAAAAATTTTTATCCCCCTTTCTTTACTCCGTGATTGGATTTATCGCAATCTGGTTCGTTTGGGATCTCAGCACGAATGCTCCTGATTTTGTCCAAGGGCATATTAGTTTGGCAATGTTGGTCACTTTTTATGCATCGCAAATCCCTCAAGTCATTGTCCTAAGCATCCCTGTGGGAGCGCTTCTAGCGTTGCTTTATTCGCTCACGCAAATGTCACGACATAATGAAATCATCTCGATGCTTTGTGCTGGCCGCAGTCTCTATCGTATTTTCTTGCCCTTCTTTTTTGTCGGATTATTTCTGGTTGGCATTCTCACTTACTTTAATTACGAGCAGGCTCCTCAAGCTGATGCGATCAAAAACCAAATAAAAGACGAATTGAAATATGGCCCTGCTAAGGTTCATTTGATTAAGAATCATCTTTTTCGCAATCGTGTTGATAATCGCACCTGGTATCTTCAGGCGCTCAACGTCAAAAACCAATCAGCAGACGAAATCCAAATTATTCAACAAGATGCAATGGGAAATATTATTGAAAAATGGTATGCGGATAGTGCTTCCTTTGATCCTGTTGCCAAGGCCTGGATTTTTCACCATCTCGATCATGTGCTTGTAGATCCCTCCGGCAATATTTCTAAAATAGATTTTTCAGAAGAGCAGACGATTTCGGATTGGAGCGAAACACCATGGCGTATCGCAAGTTCGGTTATGAACCCTGATGTTTTGAGCGTGCCTGAGCTTAAAACCTATTTGCAGTACAACAGTGATTTTCCAAAAATACGCCTTGCTCCCTTTGTAACTCATCTTAATTATCGCTGGGCACTACCATGGACTTGCTTTATCGTTATTTTTTTAGCCGGACCGCTTGGGGTAATTTATTCACGCCGTAGTATTTTGAGCGGCGTTGGACTAGCGGTTGGGCTTTTTGCTGCGTTGCTTTTTTCGAGTAACCTTTTTTTAGCACTCGGTAAAGGTGCTCGCTGTTACCCATGGATTGCAGCATGGGGACCAAATATTATTTTTATGGTGATTGGTATTTTCTTACTTTGGATTAAGTCAACCGGCCGTGAATTACCAAATTTCAGCTTGTTAATAAGGGGCAGTAAGAAAAAAAGAAACTAATTATTGACAACTGATCAACTCAAAGGCATGCTCCCGTTCCAACTTTTTCCACGATGAAGCGCACTTACCAACCATCCAAGCGTACCCGAAAACAACAATTCGGCTTTCGCGCCCGCATGGCCACTAAAAATGGTCGCGCCATTTTGAGCCGTCGTCGTCAACATGGCCGCAAACGCCTTCTTCCTAAAGGTGTTGAAATTCACTTCAAGCGTCATACGCAAGCCTAGGATTTTCTTGAAATCCGCTAAAACAGCGCGGAATTTTCTGCTCTAGTGCTCGAAGCCTTATGAAGGCTTCGATTCCCGGAGTGACACAACACGTCATAACAGAAGTAAAATTGCAAGCGAAGGCTACTCTTCCTAGAGAAGCTAGGCTTCGTTACGGTTATCAATACGACTCCGTTCATAAAAAAGGCATCTCGGTTCATGGAGCCTTATTCCGCCTAGCATGCTTATCACCGTCTGATGTTTCGCCTACGCAATGTGGCATTATTACTTCTCGCCGAGTCGGTGGTGCCGTCGTCCGTAATAAAATCAAACGTCGTTTGCGTACTCTTTATCGCCTTGATCGAAACCTCATAATTCCTGGGCTCTGGATTGTTATTATTGCCAAATCAAAAGCATCTACTGCCTCCCTAGCAGACCTTCGCGCTGAATGGGTGCGTCTTGGTAAAAGGCTCTCGATTTTTAAAAACGAACAGCCGCTATTTCATCATCTTTCTTGACGCTTTTCTTAAGTCCCATCTATTCTCTCTTATGTGAATATAATTCCCTCCATTTCTGCAGCCTGTTTTGACCACGATGTTTGGATTCGGATTACTGGCCGTGGTTGCTTTGAGTGCAGTACTAATTTGAAAACCTACGTCAAGATGATGATAGAAAAAGGATACGATCATTACATCATCGACCTTATGGACTGCCAACAAATGGATTCCACTTTTATGGGAACCATTACTGGAATTGCTCAGGAATTGCGCCGAAAAAAAAAAGAAACATTGCGCGTTATTAATGTAAGCGAGAAAAATCAACAGCTAATGGAGAATCTCGGACTCGATCAACTTTTCTTAATTCAACCACTATCCACTGGGCGAAAACTTCCACCTTTCCTCGATGATCGCTTTTTTTGCACAAACCCTATCCTTTGCGAAGAAAATGAAAAATCGATAAAACGCGAACTATTTGTCTCTGCGCACAAGGCTTTGGTTAGCGCGCATGAAGCCAATGCTGCAAAATTTCAAAATCTTTTTGATCTAATTTGTTAACTATTATCTCTTAAGTCTAAAAACGCGAATGAATAAATCAGTCCAAGAACTTGATCGTCGCGTCCAGGAAACTGGCGCGTGGGTACATCAGCTCACTCAAGAAATTAGCCGTGTTGTCATAGGTCAGGATACTCTCGTTCGAAGCCTTCTCATTGGCCTTCTTAGCCATGGTCATGTATTGCTTGAAGGGGTCCCCGGATTAGCTAAAACATTAACCGTGCGAACACTCTCCTCGTGTATTGACGCTTCGTTTCAGCGCCTACAATTCACGCCCGACCTTCTTCCTGCTGATCTCATTGGCACACTCATCTACAACCCTCGTGAAACTATTTTCACCACACGAAAGGGCCCAATCTTTGCCAACCTGATTCTCGCTGACGAAATTAATCGTGCACCGGCTAAAGTACAGAGTGCTTTATTAGAAGCCATGCAAGAGCGACAAGTCACCATTAGTGATGAAACATTTCCTCTTCCTGATCCATTTTTAGTTTTAGCGACACAAAATCCATTGGAGCAAGAGGGGACCTATCCATTACCCGAAGCGCAGCTTGATCGCTTTATGCTCAAAGTTATTGTCGGCTATCCAAGCCGCAAAGAAGAACGTACAATTCTTGATGCAATGGCAACTTCTTCTCCTCGCTTAGGAGTCTCCAAAATTGTTTCCATCTCGCAAATTCTCCAAGCTCGAGAGGTTGTGAATGAAATTTATATCGATGAAAAAGTCAAAGACTACATCGTCGATCTCATCTGGGCGACACGGGAGCCAGCTTCTTATAAACTCAAACTAAATGGCATGATTCGCTGTGGAGCTTCTCCTCGCGCCACTATTTACCTTACACTCGCTGCTAAAGCACATGCTTTCCTTAACGGTCGAGGCTACGTTACACCACATGATGTAAAATCCATGGGCCTCGAAATCCTACGTCATCGCATCTCTGTTAGCTACGAAGCGGAAGCGGAGGCTATTACTTCAGACGATATCATTAGTAAAATCTTTGCTGGTCTCCCAGTCCCTTAATTAGGAGATAGGAGGTGGAAGATGGGTGCTTCATTCAAGCGAAATATCCAAAATTCTACTTCTTGGTGATAGCGCATTTTTTCTTTTTTCCTTTTAACAATGAAAAAAATAGCCCTCCTTTTTAATTTTAGTTTCCTAAAAAAACTCCTACCTCCCAGCTCCCAGCTCCTATCTTCAAAAAGCAAAGCCTCCCCATCGACAACATCCATTGCCGATCGGATTCGCCGCCTAGAACTCCGCACCAAGCGGCTTGTGGAGTCATCGCTGGCAGGACAATACCAAAGTGTCTTTAAAGGAAGCGGTATGAATTTTGCAGAGGTGCGACCTTATGCGCCAGGTGATGAAATTCGTTCCATTGACTGGAACGTGACTGCGAGGACAGGCGAGCCGTACATTAAAAAATTTAGTGAAGAACGGGACGTCACCGTGATGATTTTACTCGATGTTAGTGCCTCCGGAAAATTTGGAAGCGTCACTGAAAGCAAGAGGGAAGTTGCTGCCGAAGTGGCTGCCCTCTTAGCCTTCAGTGCTATTGATAACAATGACAAGGTTGGCCTGATTCTTTTTTCCGATCGTATTGAGCTTTTTATTCCACCAAAAAAAGGACGTCATCATCATTTGAGGCTTATCCGCGAGATGTTCTATTTTCAACCTGCAGGCCGCAAAACCGACATTAAACAAGCGCTCGAATATCTCAACAAACTCATTCATCGACGCGCTATTGTTTTTATCATCTCCGATTTTCTTGCTGATGATTTTTTACATCCTCTAACTATTGCTACAAAACGCCACGATGTTGTTGCTCTTCCGATCATTGATCCTGCCGAAGAAATATTGCCTAATGTTGGCATGATCACCTTTGAGGATTCTGAAACAGGTGAACAATACGAGATAGATACTGCCTCTCAAGTCATACGCAAACAATACCAGCAACAAGCAGAGCGCCGCAGAACGGAACTCTCTCATCTTTTTGCTGCACGCCGCATCGATACAATGCCACTCCGCACGGATGAAGATTACTTACCCATTCTCCGTTCTTTTTTTGCACGAAGAGAACGAAGGGTCGCCTAATAAGCTGAAGGATAGAGGCTTAAGTAAGAAAACATATGTTCCGTATCAAAATAAGAATAGAGCAGAGTTTTTTCTCTTTTGGATTTATTCAATTTCGTTAGTAAAAAACAAAAATGATATTTCAAAATTTTATTTTAGAAGGGAAGCTTCTGCAGCCTTTAGCCTTTAGCCTTCAGCCTATAGCCTATTCCACCCCCGCTCCACTTCACGATATCGTTGGTCCGTTACCATTTTTCCCGTATACGCGCGCAGAGGTTGCTATTGCTATTGCCTTATTATTTTTAATATTGGCTGCTATCGCTTGGATCCTCTGGAAAAGGAATCAACAACCTCCACTTACGCCTCGTGAAGCAGCCTTGAAAGCTCTTGTTGCTTTGAGAAGCCGCCTCATGGAAGGAACTGATCACGATTTTGGAATTTTTGTTTCTGGCTTATTGCGCTGTTACTTGAGTGATGTTTTTGGATTAGCAGCTCCACGACAAACGACGGAAGAATTTTTAGAATCGTTGCGCCATAATAAATCATTCACGTCACCCGAACAGGAGTCGATTGCGCTTTTTCTCAAGCACTCTGATCTTTTAAAATTTGCTGGCGGCAAAGCTACAGAAACAGAACGTCTTGCACTGGTAGTAGCCGCAGAAAATTTTCTGAATCGGGAAGGAGAGGAAATTTATAGCTCCTGATTTACAAACTTTTTTGAACACGCCAGTTATTATGAATAACGAACTATTCTCCTTCGCTCATCCACTCGCTTTACTCGGCTTGCTTCTACTGCCGCTGCTAGCCTTGTTACGAGGTCGTTTTGGTGGTGCTCCTGCGGTAGAGTTTTCTTCTAAAAAACTTCTATGCTCTTTAGGAACTCCCCGCCGCAGCCATTCAGGAAGGTTCATGATCTCCCTCATTTACGCAGCCATCGGATTGTTAATTATTGCGCTTGCGCGACCACGCCTTGGGCAAACACGCGAACATGTACACTCTAGTGGCATCGACATCATGATTGCGCTCGATGTTTCTGGCTCGATGACGACTAGAGATTATGTTATCGGAGGCCAAGCAGCTAGTCGCTTAGAAGCAGTCAAGCGCGTGACAGAAGAGTTTATCAATGCACGTCCCAATGACCGCATCGGTATTATCGCTTTTGCTCGCCGCCCTTATTTGGTAAGCCCCATCACCCTTGATCATGACTGGCTTATTCAAAATCTCAATCGCGTAGAAATTGGTATTACTGAAGATGGAACAGCCATTGGCTCTGCCCTTGTTTCTGCAGCTTCTCGATTTAAAAACAAAGAAGCAAAAAGTAAACTAATTGTTCTACTCACAGATGGAGCAAATAACGCAGGAAAAGTAATGCCGCTGACCGCTGCGGAGGCGACAAAGGCTCTTAACATCAAAATCTATACCATTGGCGCCGGCAGCAATGGTCCCGTACGCGTACCAGTAAGAGATCCCTTTGGAAGAACATTCTATCAAAATGTTCTTTTTAGTTTTGATGAAAAACTTCTTCAAAATATTGCTGCCATTGGCAAGGGAAAGTATTTTCGCGCAGCTGATGAAGATTCGCTCAACAAGACCTTTCACGAAATTGATCGGTTAGAAAAAAGTACCGTAACGATTGATCGCAACGTTGACTATAAGGATTTATTTTGGTGGCTAGTCGCTACAGCCTCTATTTTATTGGCTGCCGAGCTTCTGCTTTCGCAAACAATTTGGAGAAGAATCCCTTAGAGTGAAATGTTCCCGACTACAAATCCTGCTTCTTGCTGTCTTAATTCTATTGAGAGACTCTAAGTAGACTCTGTCCGCAAAACATCAATTTTTAACAAAAGCTTTATTTTACTCAATTGCTTAGTTTGCCTGTGAAAAAAGGCTACAGGGAAACAGCCTGCAGGGTTACAGGAAAAGCATGTTGCCTGCGGCAAGCTAAAAATAT
>JBIRBD010000118.1:0-6444 GCA_044326465.1 Chthoniobacterales bacterium | reverse complement strand
GTAACAAACCTAAAACTCGCTCGCGAATGGTATAAAAAGAAATAGCCACAAGGAACACAAAGATCACAAAGGCGCATGAGAGATAGTTAGGCTGTCCAAAAAGCATCGATTTTTGACGAATGATTTTTTTGATTTGGTTGCTGATCTTACAATCTTAGCTGTCATCAAATTTACCGTTTGCGCTTTACGCCGCTGCTTTAGAACGGCATGATATATGATCAACCTTTGATTTTTAGGTTTTATTACTTGCCCTTTTTGGCTTTGCTCGCGGATCTTACGTTATGCTTGCATAACGCTTCGATCCTCCACGTCATTCCCGCGAAGGTGGGAACTTAATAAAAATAAAAATCTCAGCGTAAAAAACCTAAAGCTCCCATGCGAATGGTATATTTTTTAAATTTATGCTCTCTACTATCCGTAAGAATCACTATCCACTCACCTGCGCAATTGTCTTTTTGACGATCGTTTCTTTTATTTGGCTCTATAATCGAACTAATTTATCGCAAGTTGGAACCAACGATGTTGCCTCTATTTATGGACGCGTTGTCCAACAAGCAGAGATAGATAGTAAGGTGCGCGAAAATCAACTTGCGCTCGCAATGGGAATGACTGATTTTGTGCGAGACCTTGGAGGTATGGCTGAGAATGAGGAAGTCGCTCTTACTAATTTTATTCTCAATAGTCTGGTCCTTGAGCACCAAGCGCCACTATTAAGTATTACTCCAACCGACGCAGAAGTTGCTGCCTCAATTCAGTTGCTACCAATGTTTCAAGTTGAAGGAACATTTGATTCAAAAAAATATGCTAGCTTCTTGAAAGAACAGCTCATTCCACGTGGTTTTACAGAGCGTCATCTTGAAGGAATTATACTCAATGAACTTCGCTTGAAAAAACTTAAGGAAGTGATCACGTCGCCTATTTCTATTAGCGAAAATCAGGTGCGTGAGGCGGCCCACAGGTATCAGCCGGTGACGGCTAAAGTGATTCGCTTTGATCGCAATGCTTATCTTAAAGATGCAAAAGATACCACGGTTACGCCTTCAGAAGAAAAAGCATTTTATGAAAAAAACAAAACTGCTTTTGTTAGTGAAGAAACGCGTGCTGTTAGTTATGTGATTATTGAATTGCCGGTGGCGCAGCAAAAACTCGAAGGAAAAGAGCGTGTGCATGCTATGCAACAGCTTTCTGAAAGTGTAAGTGCGTTAAAACAAAAAAGTGACGAGGCTGTAGCACAGGGAAAAAGTTTTGAAAAAGTTGTTTCTCAAAATGGATACAACGTCGTGACAACCGCGGAGTTTAATCATGAAGGGAAAAAAATAGGCGAAACAGAAATAGAAAAAACTTCTGCTGAAAAATCAGCAAATGTGAAATCAGCAAATGTGAAATCAGCAAATGCGAAATCAGCAAATGCGAAATCAGCAAATGTGAAATCAGCAAAGGTCAAAACAGCAGAAGTAGAGTCTGGAAAGATGTCCCATGATAAACTTCCGCCGCAAGCGGTGATTCTAACAGCCTTCAAGCTAGGCAAAGTGGGAGAGGTTTCTGATATTGTTCAAATAGGACAGGCTTTTTATATTACCTCTCTTGTTCATTTAACACCATCCCGTCCGCTGACGTTTGAAGAAGCACAATTAAGAATCGAAACTCTTCTGCGCACAGAGAAGGCTGATAAGGTGATGAATGCAGCTGCTACAAAAACATATCAAGCAATACATCAAGCAATGGCTGCTGGTAAAACTTTTGAGGATGCCTTAAAGGCATCTGGTGCAACAGCAGAGCTTCTTGCCAACGTGATTCCTGCTGATAATAGCAAAGGAAAAATTTCTCCACAACAGCAAGAGGCTATTAACACAACGCTCTCCTTAAAAGAAGGTGAACTTAGTGAACTCAAGCGTGATCGCGGTGGTGAGTTCATTGTTTATTTACAACACCGAGCACCACTCAGCGATGCCGATTGGAAGGCTCACCAGCCAGAAATTCAAGAGGCTTTTCTCGGGCAGCAACGTGATCTTCTTTTCTTTGATTGGTTGAGGCAATCACGCGCGGATGCTCATGTGGAAATGTTGAATCGTTCTAAGACACGCCGGAGGAGATAGGAACGAATCCTTGCCTGGATTCTACGAACTATGAATAGCGAATGCTCTTGTAAAACAAGGCAGGGAATAGAAATTTCCGAGCTCTTTGATGAAGCAAGTGGCTATATTGCTATAGGTGATCTTGAAGCTGCTGCAGAAAAATACCAACAATGTGTTGCACTTAACGCGCAATTTTTTGATGGCTGGCACGCATTGGGAATGGTTCTTATGAAACTTCAGCGCTATTCTGAGGCCATTGCGGCAGGTATTCAGGCAACAACGCTTCGTCCTAACGATCAACTAGCATGGTCAAGTCTTTCCCTTTTTTATGTTCGTAATCATCAAATTGCTGAAGCGGAAGCAGCAGGAGTTAAAGCGCGAATTCTTTCGTGGGGCGGAAAAATTGCGAAGGAATAGAAACTAAAAAAGAATAGCTACAAAGAACGCAAAGAACGTCGAGAAAAAACCTTTTCATTTTTCTGTGTTGTTGGGGCTATTCTTTTCCTTTTTCCTGTGCGTTTTTATGGCTATTGTTCATTCTTAATTGTTCATGAAAATCTACTTTATCACCACGGCCATTGATTACACCAATGCCGCACCACATATTGGTCACGCCTATGAAAAAATTTTGGCTGATGTTTTAGCTCGCTACCAACGACTTCGCGGAAGAATTGTTTTTTTTCTTACGGGTGTTGATCAGCATGGTCAGAAAGTTCAACAGGCGGCAGAGCAAGCAGGGATCTCGCCCCAAAAATTCGCAGATGACGTTTCAGAAAAATTTATTCAGTTATGGAAAGAGCTTTCTATTTCTTATGATGACTGGGCTGCTACCACCGACGTGAGGCATAGCACAGCCGTACAAAAAATCCTCACTCATCTTTTAGAAAATGATTGGCTCTATAAGGCTACGTATCAAGGGTACTACAGTGTTCGCCAAGAACAATTTCTCACCGATAAAGAGCGTGGAGCTGATGGTGAATTTGGTGTTGAATGGGGCGAAGTTGTTTTTTTAGAAGAAGAAAATTGGTACTTTCGTCTCTCCCGTTGCAAAGAATGGCTAACGCAATTTTTAGAAAAGACAGCTGATTTTGTAACGCCTCAATTTCGTCAGGCTGAATTAAAAAATGCCGCTGCTAAAGTTACTGGTGATCTTTGTATCTCTCGTCCAAAAAGTCGCCTGGCGTGGGGCATTGAGCTTCCCTTTGATAAAGATTTTGTGACTTATGTCTGGTTTGATGCACTAATTAACTATATTAGTTTTGCTGGTTACAACATTGATGGTGATCAAACAGCTGGTTTTTCGCGGCTCTGGCCATGTGATCACCATGTCATCGGAAAGGATATTATGGTCCCAGCGCATGGTGTTTACTGGCCTTGTATGTTGCATGCGATGGGGTTTTCTGATGAACAGATGCCACAATTACTCGTCCATGGTTTTTGGAGTTTGCGTGGAGAAAAAGTTAGCAAGAGTACAGGGAATGTTGTCGATCCGTTTGCGCTTGTCGAAACTTACGGAGCTTCAGCGCTTCGTTATTATTTAATGCGCGATGCTGTCATGGGCAAAGATGCGGACTTCCATGAAGATCGCTTGCTTAGTCGTTATCACACCGAACTTGGTAATGGTCTTGGTAATTTAGTTAATCGGACCTTAAGTATGACGCATCGCTACCGAGCTGGAAGCCCTAACCGTGTGGATTTGCCAGAAGATTGCAGAGCTCATCTTGCAGCAGATGTTGCTTCCATTAAGAAATATAGTGAGCAAATGGATGCTTCTCAAATTCATGCAGGCTTAGAAACAATGATTAATCTTGTTTACCGAGCGAATGCCTTGGTCGACTCGTCAGCTCCATGGAATCTAGCAAAGGATTCAGCTTCTGCCGATCGTCTTGATGCAATTCTGAGCACCTTGCTCCAATCAGCACGGATAGCAGCAACTCTTTTAATGCCTGTTGTGCCAGCCGCAGCTACGGAAATTTTAAAACAGCTAGCGCTAAAGCCAGTCTCGCTGATTGGTGAAATTATAATTCCAGAATTTCCAGAAAAATATATAGCCGGTCACCCTAGTCCCGTTTTCCCTAGAATCGAGTAATTTCTTTCAAATTTCGTTTATTTCTTATGGCTGGCATTATCATTCGTCCTCGTTCACGCATTTTGCATGGACATGATTGGGTTTATAGCACGGAGGTGCTTAAGGTTTTCGGTCAGCCTAATAATGGAGATGTTATTTCTATTAAAGATGGGCGCGATCGCATGTTAGGAAGTGCTATTTATCACGGCAACTCACAGATTGTCGCTCGGCGATTTTCTCATCAGCGACAAGATCTCGATCTTGATTTTTTTTGTCGACGTATACAAAAAGCTCAAGAATTTCGTGATCGTATCGGCGTTAATTCCGCTGTGAGGCGTGTGGTTTGGAGTGAAAGCGACGGCTTGCCTGGAATTATTATTGATCGTTACGGATCTGTTGCTGTGCTTCAGACACTCACTCTTGCAATGGATCAGCGTCAAAGCCTCATTGTATCAGCAATTGCGGAAATTCTTGGGGTGACTACGGTTATTGAGCGTAACGATTCATCTTCAAGAAAAATGGAAGGATTAGCACCGCGAATTGGTCTTCTGCTTGGCAATGAGCCTGCCGAGACGATGGTTGAAATTGCTGGGATGAAATTTGAGATCGATTTTTTAGGTGGGCAAAAAACAGGATTCTATCTTGATCAAGTTGCAAGTTATCGCGACGTAGCAGGTCGTGCGAAAGGATTAAGAGTACTTGATGGGTTTTCTAATCAAGGAGCCTTTGCCGTCGCTTGCTCTTTGGAAGGGGCAGCGGAGGTGACTGCTGTTGAATCGGGTGTGGATAATCTTCCACGAATTAAAAAAAATGCAGAAATTAATGGAGCTGCTATAAAAGTTATAGGTGCTAATGTTTTTGACTTTTTAGCAACAGCTGCACGGAGAGAAGAGGAATATGATTTAATTATTCTTGATCCACCTCCCTTTACACGAACTAGAAAAGGCTTGAAGGATGCATTGCGTGGCTATCAAGAACTTCATCTCAAGGCGGCTCAGCTCCTTTCAAAAGATGGTTTACTTGCAACATTCTCCTGCTCTCATCATGTCTCAAGCGCTGAATTTAAAGGCTCCATCACCGAGGCGTTTTATGCTGCGCGCCGCTCTGCGCGACAGTTAGCAGTATTTCAGCAGAGCCCTGATCATCCGATTGTTGCAGGGCTTCCTGAGACAGAATATCTTAAGGGTTTTCTCTATGGAATGATGACGTCGTTCTAAAAAATTTCTCTCATACGCGTTCAAACAATGCCGTTAACTTAAGGAATTAAGTGACGCCGAGGCCTTCAGTCTGCAGCTTAGTACCCGTTCAGCCGAGCGGAAAAAGCAGGAGTGAATAAAAAACACGTGTGACAAAAAAGAAACAACTTAGTAGAAGCGAGAAGTTGCTTTCAAAAACCAATGACACTATCGCTGGAAAAACTAATCATCAGTCAGTCGTTGATCGAACGACGAGTTGAGGAATTTGAGCGAGAGAATGCCGAGCTTAAAAAAGAAATTAAGCATCTCAAAAAAGAGAATCAAAATCTGCGAGATGAAAGCAACCGCCTGAGAGAAAGACTTGGATTAAATTCGAGTAACTCATCACTTCCGCCGTCGAGAGATTTATAAAAAATCAAAAAGAGTCAGCGTCAGAGAAGCGGTCTGAAGCCAGGCGGACAGCCTGGGCATGTTGGGAAGACGAGAAAACTTCTGCCAGCAGATGAAGAAATAACAATTCATCCAGCAAAGGAGTGTGCATGCGGTGGAGAGATTGTTTTGGAAAAAAAGCCCTACACCCACCAGAAGTTAGAGTTGCCGGTGATCAAGCCAACAGTAACGAACTACTATCTCTATCATGGAAGATGTAGGTGCTGTAAGAAACGTTACAACGCAAGCCTGCCAGAAGGAGTAAGCAACGACCTGCTAGGAGCAAGAGCTAAGACAGTAGTGACAGCGTTGACGGGATTTTTTAAGAACTCAAAGCGCGAAGCACAATCAATCATTCAAGAGGTTCTTGGCCTCAAGATAAGCCTTGGAACGTTGTCAAACACAGAGCATCGCGTGAGCATGAAGTGTAAAAAAAGTTACGAACAACTTCATGGAAAAATCCAAGATGCAGAGCTGTTGCACATTGATGAAACAGGACATCGACTTCAAGGTAAGAGAGGCTGGGCCTGGGTTTTTGCAAATGATGTAACAACGTTAACCTAAAAACGGCAATGGCTCGTTATAAATTAGCGCAATATGCTCAGCCTCAAAATGATTTTTCAACCGGCTTACGTACCTTCCAGGTATGCTTCGCCGTTTTAAAAATCATTTTTAG
>JBIRBD010000103.1:0-7267 GCA_044326465.1 Chthoniobacterales bacterium | reverse complement strand
TCTTAGTTTCTTCTGAAGAGTCTTTTAATGTCACCAATAAATGATCTGCAATCATTGAAGATTCTCCAATTTTATGACCATCAGCATCAAATTCATCCTCATACCTTGCATAAGGATATCTTGCGTCGCTTTTAACAATGTATACTCGTCTTTTATATCCTGGTTGAGACCCTTCTCCTTCTCGAGAATAAATGATTTCTGGTCTTATCATTCGAAAAGGCAAAGACTCTAACTCTTTTCTGAGTGCCGCGATACGGCCTTCAATCACAGAAGCAGAATATTTACTACGTTCTGCTTGTTCTTGTTTTCCTTTTTCCATCGAGGCATAACAGTCACGAACAGAGTCCCAGTGCTTTAAAACAAGCTCATGGTTTGTAAAAATCATATCCCAAAGGTGAGCAGCTTCATACTTTTCTGCTATCTTTGCCTCTTGAGTCGCACGGAGAGCTTCAGAGCAACCATGATAATGTTCTATCTTCCTCTTACATGCCTCAGCAGCTTGTTCGAGCATAGTTGCGTTTGCTTTATTTTTCTTATGACGATATTCAGCGGCGCTAGCATAAAGATCAGCTGCAGTTTGAGAGTTTTCAAGAAGTTGTGTGCTTAATTGAACTCCTCGGTCACCACCTCTTTCACTAACACTTTTTCTATCAAGCCAATAACGAACAGCATCTCTGAAGAAATTTGCACTTTGTATAGCATACTGAGCAGCCTCATAAAATGTGATTTCTGATTCTTGCCCAATCTTAGGCTGTTGTAGATCTCCCAATAATTTTTTAGCAGAGCTACTAAAGTGATCTCCAGCTTTTTGAGATTGTTCAGAAGCACGCTTATAGAGTTCAAGAAACTCTAAACCTTCAGCAGCCTCTTGACTTGCTGCTTCAGCCAGATGATCAAGAGCTAACTGATAATGGTGAGCAGCTAAAGCATAGCGATTTTTTCTTTCGGTTTTATCCTTACTGAGGGATGCTTGTGTTTTAGTGTGCTCAACAGCCTCTCTCAGGCTTAAATATGTAGTGAGAGGAGGGATTTCTTCTGTTTCTTCATTAAAACTAACTTTTGGTGAAGGCATGGCAGCATTATAAGTCTTAGAAGCTTTTTTTACCTCTCCTGCTTCTTTAACATACTTATCAACATCGGCTTGCTCTTTTTTAGCATTTTTTTTGAGGAGCTTGTTTTTTTCATCATTTTTAATGAGAGATTGCTCTGCTTGAGAATAAAGATCTGCTGCAGAAAAAGCTTTTTGAGATGCTTTTTTCCAAATAATAGGAAGAGCTGATCCTATATTTACACTTTCTTCCTCTGCTTGTTGTAAAAAGAATGCCGCTCTTGCAAATTCCGAAGCACTAGAATCAGCTAGCTGAGCTGCAGCTTGATAGAGGACTCTTTTTTGAGTTTCTTGCTCATTATGAGACTGAAAGGCTTGGTCGTAGTATTCCTCAGCAACTTCACTTTGTTTTATAGCCCTACTCCACAAATCAATCATAGTAGCATGATGATCGAATGAAGAAGCTCGTTTAGTCTCGTTTAAATACGAAATGTGCTTTTTCAATCGTTCTGCATGACTCTGAGCTAGTAAAGCAAAGTTATGGAGCCTATCTCCATTTACTTCATTATCTGATTGATAAGCTTCCATTTCTTGAAAATAAGATATCCTTGCACTTTCAGCTTTTTCTTGAGCCTTCCTCCAGTATTTAGCAATTTCAACATCTCCTTCTTTTTCAGCTTCCTTGAGACATTCTGCTGAAATAATATATTGAGAAACGCTTTGTCTGGCAGCTTCGGCGGCCTCTTTGCAATGATTGGCCTTGTTCCTATTTCCTGTGAAATACAGGTCTTGTGCTATAACATATTGATTAGCTGCGGCTTTAATTTCCAATATAGCTCGTTCTAAATGATCTTTATCTTCTGGCGTATTCCAAACTTTTTCTGCTCTCCATAAAGGATCATCGTCTTTATTTATAACATTCCCTCCGCAAATGTCATACCACTCTGCTTCTGCTGTCTGAAACCACTCATGAGCTTGGTTCCATGGAGTATCAGCAACAGGCCTCTCTTTATCTTCTAAAGTTGCTGAAGATCGATTGCTGCCAGTCGCTTCAGTTGTTCTTCCATCTTCATCGGAATCTTCTTTACTTCCTTCAGGGCTGCCGTGCGGGGATACCTCTTTTTTTGGGATTTTTGATGGGGTTTCAGATTTTACTCCAGCGCTCACCACAGGCTCATCTCCACTTGTCTTTTGATCTTTTGATTCTGCTGCCGCTACTACTCCTCTCTGAGCTTTGAGCTCATCAGCTGTATGAAGAATAAGTCGGAGTTTTTCCATGCTTAAACGCAAAGATGTTTCATTCATTAAATTCATCGGAGTAATGATGCTATTAATAATTGTATTAGCGTTTTTAGCGGAGTGCTCAGCTTGAAGCCCCATCCTAAGGTGATTAATAATTTTTAAGTTCGCACTTCTGCTTTTATTCTCTGAAGAAAGAACAATGATATCAGCTCCCTCACCTCTAACATGCAAACTTTCTGCTCCTGCATTATCAGGATGAATGGCCGCATCTCGAAATTTTTGAAGAATAATAGCATTCTCAGATGCTGTTTCTTCTACTACCATTCCCATTGAGCCAAAGCCTACCACTGCAAGAAAAGTTGCTACTCCAGCCGCATCGATAAGTAGCGATGAAGATGACGTTGATGTTTGAGAAGAAGCTGCTGCTAAGCTTAGCGTCGCAATTGCTGGAACAATAACCTGGAAGTGAGTTGTATTAGACTTCAGCGAGAGATCAGAATTTTTTTCAGCATCAGCTATATAATAGCTAGCATTTGAATTTGTTAGAATTCTATTAAAAGAACAACCCTCTACTTCAGTACCATTCGTTACATCTGACATATTATAACTCCCCTCTTCTGTCGTCTCTAGACCTTGCTCCCCGATAGGTTGACCATTTTCCATCCAATTGCAAAAACGCATGACTGACTCAGTATCAACATAGGCCATAGTATGATCTTCCTGTCCTGAAACAACGCTGTAGCGATAATGCCCTGGTGTACCACATCTAACAATGGTTGCCGCATTCGGATAAGCTCCCATGGCTATTTCGTAGAGATTATGAGGATCAGTTTTTGCTACTGCATTCAAAAAATCAGCATATTGACTAGCTGTAACAGTGATTGTCTGAGTGCTGCTTATTTGCAGCGAAGATGCCGGATTACTTTGCGAGCAAAGGCTTCCCGAATTGATAAAGAATAACGCTAAAGCCGCGGCTGAAAGAAAATAGCGACTAAGATTCATATTCTGCGGGAGGTTAAAAAAAGATGTGGAAAATTTACCGTCCAGATGATACGACAGATCAACTTTTTAACAAAGTTCAAAGTTTTGTTTTTTAATAAGCGGATCTTTCCCCTGAAAATTATGTCAAGATAACGACATAAGTCGTTATTTTAGCATGACCTTTAGGGGGAAGATCCGTTAAAAACCATATAACGGATCTTCCGGACAAAAAAATGCTATGAATTTTTATAACATCCTTATTGGAAAAGAAAAAGCTTAACAAAGCCAGCTTTTTTTCAATTTGTATCTACTAATAAAACAACTTAATATTTTGTTATATTTTTGTTGACATAATGTTATATCCTTATAGAGCTAATCACTAGCAAGTCTTATTCTATTCACATCGATACAGCTACAGCATAGACTTCTTTCAAAACTAGACTTTGTGGAAATTAAATGATATTAGAGTTCCTTTATAAGGAGGAATATTTGTGAAATACAACCAAACAGAACAACTTAATGAAGAGAGGTTTCGCCGTTTAACTGGCTTAAAGAGAAAGACATTTGATAAAAATGTTGAAATTTTAAGAGAGGCCGATCAAAAGAAAAAAGTTAGATGAGGTCGTAAGAGTAAATTAAATATTTAAAACCAGCTTCTCATGACCCTGGAATATATTCGAGAATACCGCACTTATTTTCATATTAGTCAGAGCTATGGAGTGAGTGAGAGCAATGCTTATAAGATTGTAAAATGGGTTGAAGATACACTTATTAAGCATCCTGATTTTTTATTGCCTGGCAGGAAGGCTCTTTTAAAAAGTGAAATGGAATATGAACTAATGTTAGTTGATGCTACAGAATCTCCAATTGAACGTCACAACTTTCCGGTTAAAAGCGTAATGCTTTGTTGTTAGTATTTGAAAATAAAATTATTTTAAATAAAAAACCGTGTCACGCCTTTGATTTTTTTTAACTCCTAGCCAAGGTTAGATTGGGCCATGAATAATGGTCGATTTATCCTTTCTCAAATAATTGATTTTGTTTCACGTAAAAAAATCCAACGACTTTCTCAACGCTACAAAAACAATGCAAGGATCAGGCACTTCGGATTTCGCCAGCAATTTATTTGCATGGTCTTTGCACAGTTGACGTGGAGAGAAGGGCTACATGATATTGAAACATCGACTTCAAGGTAAGAGAGGCTGGGCCTGGGTTTTTGCAAATGATGTAACAACGTTAATAAAGTTGGGCCAATCAAGAGGAGCAAAAGTTTTGCAGGAGACGCTCCCGGAATATCATGCCAAGGTCGTCACCGACCGTTATTCATCCTATAGCTATTTTTTAGATAAACAAAGACAAGTCTGCTGGTCGCACTTGATGAGAGACTTTGAGAGGTTTGCGCAAAAGATTAAATTACCTACTCAAGAAACCGTATGACTTACCCGGATTAGAGCAGTTATTTTTAAAAAACCTAAAAACGTGAATGAAAAGACAAAATACTGCTTTCTAACCGTCTATACCCAAGCAGAATAGGAACGTTATGATTTCATCCTACAGTAAAGAAAAGAAGCAATTTATTTTTCAGCTCGTTGTTTAGCAGCAGCTAACTGTTGGGTAAGATCTCGCTCAGCCTCCATCGCTCGTGAGAGACGTTCGGCTGCAGAGTTTGCTGTGGATGAGGTTCCAAAAAGATTGAGACGTTGCCGCAGCGAAAGATTATTACAAGCTGCCTGAGCTGCGATTGTTTCTTCTTCGGCAGCTGCTAATGCTTGCTCAAGCTCTGAAATTTTAGCTCTCGCTTCTTCAAGAGCTTGAATAAATTGCAACTCTTCCGCAGCGGACTTTTTAGCTCTAGCTTCCTCAGCAGCTTTCACTCTTTCCGCTTTCCCTTCTTCAGCTAATCTAAATCTCTCAACAGCTTCTGGCCCCTCTTGCTCTGCTTTGAAAGCAGCAACAGCGTGTGCAAATTCTGCTGCTTCTTTAGCGCACTGAGCTGCCCATAGAGCTTCTTCTTTCCAATTAGTATTAGCAGCAATGTCTGCATAGTGAGCTGCGGCATCAGCACTTGTGATGGCATCTATAGCCCAGCTAGAACCACGGCTAGCTGCTTCTGTAGTAGCTTGTTTATCAGCATTGGCTGCCTCATAAGCGGCCTGAGCAGCACGAGCAAAAGCATCTCCAAAACCAGGAGAGAAGTAACCAGGCCTTGTCTCTGAAATTTGATAAAAAATTTCTCTAGCACTCATAGCAATGATTTTAGCTTTATTAAGATTTTCATCATTAGAATGTTGAATAAAAGTTTGAGCGTTTTGCGAAAAATTATCCCAAACAATCTTTGCTTTTGCGTAAGCAGTTCTAGCCTGCGTATCAGCAGCTTTTTCTTTAGCAATTTCAGGATCTTCTAAATCCAAAGCATCTTGCTTAGCTATAAACGCTTTTTCTGCCCAAACAATCTTCTGCTTTTCTAAAGAATCAATATCGAATATGAAATTAGTTATATTGTTTTTATCTACCTCCAATAAAGTTTCTAACATAATTTTTCTACTCAATAAGGCATCCCCCCACGCAACCTCGGCTTGGTAAGCAAGTTCACTAGCTTTCTCGTAAGATTTCATAACCTTGTTAGTTCTTTCTCTCCAACGAGATGGTGGAAAAAGATGAATAGCTTTTTGTAAATCTTTCTCAGACCAATCAGCAAAAAATGAAGCAGCAGCAGTCCAATGATCTAATGCTTCATCCAATGCTGTTTGAGCAAGCTCACTGGATTTCATAGCTTGAGTTTCAGCATTACGTGCATCCTTTAATGGTTTTAAATTAATTTCCCAAAATGGTTGTAAATTAATTTTCCAGGCTTCTTGATCTGAGGTAGAGCGAACCTCAGCTCGAGCTACTGCTCTGGCATAGCGTTCTCCCCTATTATGACATTCGGCGGCCACTCTTCTAGCTTTTGATTCCTCTTTAATGGCAGTCTCTTCTGTTTCTTTTGCGTTCTTTTCCTTAGCTTTCCAATCTTCTTCAGTATGTGACAAGCGCTCAGCTAATCTTGCTATTTTCTCTTGTCCTTCTCTCTGAGCTGCTATGTTTGCAGCCGTATTTCTCAGCGGATGAGATACTAATTCGCTATATTCTTCCGTCGCTTTGTTATGCTCTTTTTCACAATTGAGATAATCTTCTGTTGCTTGCTTAAAAGCTTCTTGAGCTTCCTGAGCAACTGCATGCGCTTGATCTAAATCTTGTTGCCCTCTGTCACGCTCTCTTTCGAGCGGACTCATCTCCTCTTGTTGATTTTTTTTGATGGTTTCTACTAACTCTTGAGAGCTACTCATTCGTTGACGCCATGCGGAGATAACGAAGGTTAAGAGACGATCTCGACTCTTAAGGCCCATCTCCGCAATGATGGCACTCCATGTTTGTTGGTCTTCATCGCTGATGTTGGCGCGTTCGGTCAACCCTTGAGCCCATCTTATCGACTCTACAGCTTGAGGAACATCAGTATTGTTAGTAAAAAGGCTCTTCATAGAGACTGCAAAATTACTTGTTGCACGTCTCTCTTTGTCAGCAGCATCTTCTTCAACCTGCCTAACCTCTTGTGTCAGTTTTGTGGCATTTTTCTTAAGATCATTAATGGTTTCTTCATCATTTTTTAGTTCTTTAAGACGCTCTCTGAGAATATCTTTTAATGAATCTTTGTAAATAGTTTGATCTTTTTTTACAGCCCACTTCAACGTAGAAAAAAGGATGCCAGTTATTCCTGTCAAGGGAACGTCGGGAATAGCAATATGTTCTAACGCCTTGATAAGATCGTTGGGAAGATTGATAGAAGCGCCAGCAAGAAACTGATCGAGTGCTCTTTCTACAGCATCGCCAGGAAGAGAAATCTTTTCCAGTTTGCCTGAACCACGCTCAAGAGCCTCATCGCATAGTTCTAATAAAAGATCTGCTCGCGTCTTCCCCTCCAACCCACTCAATCTATCCTTTTCTTCTCTTAATAAGTTA
>JBIRBD010000042.1:0-13154 GCA_044326465.1 Chthoniobacterales bacterium | reverse complement strand
TGGAGATCTTGGCCCTGCCTGACGAGCCTCGATCGCTTCTGCTTGATAGGCTTGGAGCAATTCAGGAAGAACGGTGCAGAGGGCTTGACGATAGCGTGCTTTGTTAAAATCGTTCTCAAAAACTTTCTGCAAAGGCAGTTGGTTTCTTTGATTATTTTGATCCCCTTGACTGCTGGAAGGAAGGGAAGTTGAGAACTCTTGATATTTTTGAATGACATTGCTCCAGGCTTTTTGTGTCCTAGGAATTGTTGCCATGGCTTTGTTCCAGGCCGCCTCAAAGGATCGAGGGTCATCTCCTGGCGTCACGGCTTTGGCCTCTTCGATGGCTGCTGCCACTATTTTTTCTGCTTTCTCAGCTTGGAAAAGGAGTGGTCTCAGCGTTGAATAATCCTCCATGGTGGCTGCCAAGGAGACCTCTTCTTGCCATGCCTTTTGTTCGCTAAGGGGGAGTGTTTGTTGAATCTCTTGGTAGATTTGATGAACTTTTGTCCAATCGGCTTTGATTTCTTCAGCTTTTGTCAGAAGGTCTGCCCATGCCTTTTCAAAGTCAGGGGCGTTCGGCGAAAGTGCTACGACATTTTCAAAACCTGCAGCAAGGTCTTGTTCGATCTCCTTGGTGTTGGCTGAAAGAAGATCGCTGAGACGCGCCGCCTGCTCTGGAGGAGCTTTTTTAATGGCTTGGCTAACGTTCTGATCAAGGTGCGTTAATTGATCGGCAACATGGTGACTAGCTTCGGCATCGTGACTCAACTGCTGAGCCTCTTCTTGTTTCCCTTTTTCCATGCTCTTGGCTGCCTGAAAATAATTTTCTGCGGCGGCTTGTGCATGCGTTGCTATTTGTGTAGCGAGGTAGTTTAAAAAACGGTCTGAGCGAAGTTCGTACGCTGCAGCCCTATCAAGGTGGCCAGAAGTCCTTTGATATTGTTCAGCGGCGTTTTTCCAGAGGTCGGCAGTCCGTGTTCCCAAGGCAATATCTGCATCCTCGTAAGGAGGAGTAAGTTTTCCCCATTGAATGAAGTGTTCTCGAAGAGCATTGGCTGCCATCGTTCCATCGAGGTTAGCTTGAGCGCTAAGGATTTTTTTATGAGCTGCTTCGTGTTGAGGGTTTTTAAATATTACTGACGAGTCCTGATCACCATTATCACCATTTGCTTGCTCATGATGAAAACTCGCTAAGGAATCAGCAGATGCTGTGTTTCGTTTTCCTGTTGCAACAGAGGAGGAGAGGTCTTCTGATAGATGATCATTACTCAAATAATCAATGACTTCTTGTTCATACCTTGGGCTTTTTGGCATTCGGCCTCCCTTCTTGAGCATATTAATGTCCTCATAAGCCATCCCTAGTAGGTTATCTGCTTCTGTAACACGTTCTTCAGCATCGTAAAAAGGTTTTTCTGAAGCGTCGTGATTAGCACGCTCTATGATCTCATTGTAAGCGTTTCGCTGAGCTAGCGGCAAACTTAGCCATGCTGCAGGATCGCCTTGGTAATGATCGTTAGCGGCGGTTTCTATTTGGAGTTGCGTGGCCTGATTAACTATTTCTATTTTAGCTTCCCAATGGGTTTTTATTTTCTGAAGTCGATCAGCTTCTTCTTTTGCGGCTTTGTAGGCTTCTTGTTCAGCCTGAGCTATGGCGATGGTTCTATTAACTTTTCTGCGTTGCTCCTCAGTTTTTGCTGATGGCTTGAGCTGATCGAAGTTAAGCCTTGCTTGCTTGGCTTCTGCTCCACTTTGTTCGACTCTTGCAAACCAGGTTTCAGCAATACCAGGAATCTGTTCTCTAACCCCCATCACCGCTTTGCCTCTGGCCCGCTTTGCATATTCTTTGGCAGCCTGTTCCTCCGCTTGATCTGCTTCTTGAACCATTATCTTAAGTTCTGCAGTAGATGTTTTACGACTATTTTTAGCCTCGGTCACTTTTGCATAGAGGATCTCTGCATCATGAAAACAGTTTTCAAGATGCTTTGTTCTCCATGCCAGAAGAGAGGGTTCTCCCTCACTAGGGATTACCTTGCTCGCTATTCTTCCTGTTTCAAGAATTTCACCCCTCATCGCGTAAATAGCTTGATCAGCTGCCGCTAATTCATTCTTGATCTTGCGAACCTTATTCGAATCAAGTCGACTGAAGTTATTTTCTGAAAAAAGTGTTAGATCGGCTAAGCTGGACCATTTTTTTCTCGCATCCATAAGAACCTTTTCTGCTTGTTCTAGCTCGGCAGAGTTTTTCCCATGCTCATTCTGAATTTTTTTGTACTCCGCTGATAATTCTTCGATTTCTCTCATCGCTGACCAGCGGTCCTGATCACGAGCCCACTTACGAGTGGTGACTGCATCACGATCGGCTAACTTCCAATAGTCTAATGCTTCCTCTCTGCTTTTAGGCATGCCACCATGAGCTATTCTTTTTCTTTCTGCACGTTCTGCTAATGCTGTCCAATCGTCGTCAGCTTTTTTCTTTTCTTTGCGAATGTTATTAGCATGTTCCTGATTGCTGGCACTTGAATCGCTCAGCTTAGCTGTATGAAAAGAGCCCCCACTGTAGGTGCTAACGTTACCACCATGGCTGCTCTGCGTAGAACTGATGAATTGAGGTAAATTATTTTTTGTGATGTTCAATTGCCGTAAGTTTGCTTCAAGCGTTTCCAGTCGATCTGCTTTTTCTCTCGCATCCCAACGGGCATGATCGCTTTCACTCGCCTCTAAGAGATTAATTTCTGCTTCGCGTAAGACTTGATCGATAGCCTCGGCTGACTTTGGCGAGAGAACCGATGCCTCTTGTTGCTGCATTGGCTTGCTTGGCTTACCGAGCAGTTTTCTTCCCAGGTTTTCAAAAATTTCATCTAACAAGATTGGACGTTCGACTTTTTCTGGAGCAATAACCTGGGAGGCAAGTTCTGGTGCGCTTTTGGAGAGAAGGCCTACTTCTTCTAGGACACCAGGAAAGATTTTTTTCGATGAGAAGGAAGGAATAATTTCTTCCTGAAGCATTTTTAAAAATCCAACGCGCACCGGAATATCAGTATCAACTGCTGGAAGCGGTTCGGGAACAGGAAGCAATGGCCAAACTTCTGCAAAAGCCACTCGATCTGCTGATGCATGAGTTTTTGCACGATCCATTTTTCTAAAAAGTGATTTGGAACGGGTATGATATGTTTCAAATTTTTCGATAGCACTTTTTTCTGCTGCTGCGGCATTCATTATAGGCTCCTGAAGCTCTTGTTCTGCAGTTTCTAAAGCGTTGACTGTTTTTTGAAGAGTTGCTTCCCCAATATCGCGACGTTTGCTTTCTTGGGTTGTTGCTATTTTGCGAAGACGCTCAGGTGACGCAGCAGTAGGGTTGGCTGTAATCGCTTTGTATTCGTTTTCTAAGTCGTTGAGTTCTTTCGTTGTTTTGATAAGAAATGCCTCCGCCTCCTCTTTTCTTTGAGTGGCTGCAGCAACTTTTTCTTGAGCTTTATCTGCTATAACTCTCTCATTCTTTGCTTTTTCAAAAGAAACTAAAAAATCGTTCTCAAGCGCTTTGATCGCTCTCATTTCTGGAGTTTCTTGATTTTCTAAATCTCTAACGACCTGATCAGCCTCTTCTATTCTCTCACTCCAAACCGAAGCAGCTATTTTTTCAGCGGAGAGAGGATCGTTAGCGGCACATTCTGCTATTTTAGCGACCCAATCGCGCTCATTGATGTTGACTTCTTTGGCAAGTTTTTCAGCCCACTTATTCCATAAAGAAAGATCAGAACCGTGAGACGGAGGCTTTATCGCCTGGGCAAGAGCGATGCTCTTTTCAGCATCTGCTGCTCTGATGCTATTTTCTTCCTGCTGGGCTTTCATTTCCAACTCAGGAGCTGTCGCCTCGGCATTCTCGGCGACTTGAGCAGCTGACTCAGCATTTTTAGCAGCATGCTTGAGCTCTTTGCTAGCAGAGCGTAAAGCAGTTTCTTCAATTCTTTTGTTCAGCATGCGCAAGCCGGTTGGAATGGCTTTGGCTACTGCTGAGGTAGGAATAAACGGAATATTGACAAATTCAGCAGCACCTGCAGCTATATCAGCAACTTGGGCTGCCTTTGCTAGAGACGTCTTGGCAATGTCTTTTTCTTCAAATTCCGCTTTTTCTTGCTCATGAAGATCATGAGCCTCCTGCAGAAGTTCTGCTTTAACTTCTGCATCCCATCGAGCCTCAGGTCTACTCTTCCATGCCTGGTCGGCTTGGGCCCATAGTTCATCGGCACGCTGATAAGAATAGGAGAGAGCGGTTTCTCTTTTGTTTGCACTCGTGATAGCGCGAAGAATTTTCTCAACATCAAAGAGTTCTGGTGTTGTTGTTGTCTGAATTTTCCGAACATCAGCTCGACGAAGAATGTCACTCAATTTTTCTGCACTTAGTCGTGATGTAACATCACGCATTAATGAGAAAGAACCGATCACTTCTCCAACAATGGCATTGGCATTTTTTGCTGAATGCTCTGATTGAAGTGCCGTCTTGAGAACATCAATAATCTTTTTATTTTCCTCTTTGTTTTTACGCGCAGCATTATCGATAGCTTCTTGAGGCACGATAGACATTTTACCTCTATCTTCGCCAATAATAAAACGGCTGCTCGTTGGATGATCCTGGAGGACGGATCGAAAGTGATCGAGGGTTACTTCATGATTATTGCTTGAAGAGATGATATCGGTTCTTTCATTAGCTACTGTTCGGCCTCGAGTATTACTACTCATTCTCATCATGAGCTCAGGGCACGCTAAGAGGCCGATAAAACCTGCTGCCATACTTACGTCTTCGATGTAAGAGTTGGCGTTGGAAGTTGAAGTGGGAGAAGAGGAGGCCAAGGTTAACATCGCTGTCATTGGTGGCATGGCGACTTCAAAGCTGCTTAGATTCGACTTCAGGAAACTGGTTGTTAGTTGTTGGTTCTCAGTTGTTGGTAGATTTTGTTCGAGAGAGTATTTTTCTTCATCAACTTCGTTAACATATCCGATCGGAAAATTCTCTTGACCTGCAATGACTTGATAGTGCCATCGCCCAGGCGTGCCCACGCGCGCAATGGAGACTGTGGACGGATCGGAAGCCATCGCTTGGCTATAGAGGTGGTCCGCATCGGAACTAGCAGCATGATTTAAAAAATCACAATAGTCGCTCGCCGTGACCATGCTCATATCGTTGATGTGAGCGTTAGTGTTGGAAGTTGAAGTGGTAAAAGAAGAAATCGGCAGCTTATCAACAGCGTTGATTTCGGCCCAGCTGCTCGATGTAATTGATAGAAGAAGCGAGGCAAGGGTGAGGGTTATTTTTTTCATAGAAAGTTTTAAAAAACAGGGAGCTATACTATTCGCGTACGAGCTTTAGGTTTTTTACGCTGGATGTTGGCTTAAAAGAAAGATCCGTTTTTGATCCTTTATCTTTTTCGTCGAAGACCCAATTTCACCTGCTAGCCTGTACCCCTGTAACCTGTAAACCTAAGGCTGCCTGAAAAAATCATTTTTTTGGACAGACTCTAGATGACTAGGGCTCTACCCAGCGTCCATGCTCACGAATCAAGGCTACAAGCTGCTCCACAGCCTCTGCTTCAGGGATGTTAAACCTCACCGCTTTCTTGCCAACGTAGAGATTTACTTTTCCAGGTGCTCCACCGACGTACCCAAAATCAGCATCAGCCATTTCGCCTGGCCCATTGACGATGCATCCCATAATCGCTAAACGGACACCCTTGAGATGACCTGTCACCGCCTTGATGCGGGCTGTTGTCTCTTGCAAATTAAAAAGTGTCCGTCCACACGAAGGACAAGCCACGTAATCGGTTTTAAAAATCCGCACTCCCGCTGCTTGCAAAATAGTATAAGCCAAACGCAGCGATGCCCCTGCAGCCGGTTCGCGACGAATTAAAATGGCATCACCAATGCCATCACAGAGTAACGATCCAATAATGGTTGCGGAGGCAAGTAAGTTTTCGGCAAATTTTTCGGTCGCATCAAGAGCAGGCTGTAAGGTGTCTTTCAGCAAGATCGCATGCGGTCTCTTAACGCGTGCTGTTAAGAGGCGAAAAGCTCCAATCGGTTCCATGTCACAATGATCGCGCACGGAAATAAGGCATGGAGTTTTTTCTTCGTTCAAGACTGCGATCTCACGATCGGAGCGTGGATCAACTTCTCTTAGCGGAAGATTTTCATAAATTAACTCTGGCTGATAGTCGCCCATTTTTTCTAGCTTGTGAGCGACAGCTTCATGAACTTTATAGGGTACAACGACACGGATGAGCTCGTTTTCTCCAAGTGCAATATTTTCAAAAAAAAGTTTTTCAGAAATGCGACGCTGATAGTCAAAGAACTCCCATGCAGGCTGAATCGTTGGATGATCCTGAATTGCAGGCCTATTACTTTCTCCATTATCGCAAATCCATTTTTTTGCCAATGCACGAGCAACTGGAATTTCATGTTCGCTATCTTCTGTCAGTGAAACACGAATCGTATCGCCAATACCATCAGCTAAGAGCGAGCCAATACCAATGGCACTTTTAATGCGACCATCTTCACCATCGCCTGCCTCGGTCACGCCAAGATGAATCGGATAGTTCCAATCAGTACCCTCTTGCGTTAATCGCGCGACAAGTAAACGGTAAGCGGCAATCATGATTTTTGGATTCGAGGCCTTCATCGAAAAAATAAATTCGTGATAATTTAAATCACGTGCAATGCGTGCAAATTCCAACGCACTCTCCACCATGCCATAGGGAGAATCTCCAAAACGATTCATGATCCGATCACTCAACGAGCCATGATTAGTACCAATCCGCATGGCTACACTACGTGCTTTACAAAGTCTCACCAGTGGAGTGAACCGCTCGCGGATCCGCTCTAGCTCTGTTTCATATTCGACATCACTATATTCACGCACAGTAAATTTTTTGGAGTCGGCAAAATTTCCTGGATTGATCCTAATTTTTTCCACCCACTTCGCGGCTTCGAGTGCAGCCTCTGGCTTAAAATGAATATCAGCTACAAGTGGCACACTGCATCCTGCAGCGCGCAATGCCGCATGAATATGCTGAAGATTCGCAGCATCTTTCACCGTCGGCGCCGTAATACGAACTAACTCACAACCAGCAGACACCAAGCGCAAAGCCTCTTGCACGCAGGCTTCTGTATTCATCGTGTCAGAGGTCAGCATCGATTGGAGACGAATTGGATGATCTCCACCAATTTTTAGATTTCCAACCGTGACAACACGTGTGGACCTGCGCGTTGGAAAATAGATATTGTCGCAGTAATTCATGCCTTTTTAAAGATAGTCTAACTTGCAAGTCTGACTAAATTGAGGGTTTATTTTTTTTCAGCAGGCGCTGCAAAATTCATCGGCGCAGAATTTTCCGTTGCTGCTGCTTTCTCCTTTATCATGGGAAGATCGAGCACATCAAAAAAAGTAACGTAAATCATGAAGGCAATGAGGAGCAGAGCAAAGCCACTTTGAATCCATTCAAGCACACGATGCTGAATTGGCTTGCGAATCACCCATTCAAAAAATGCCAGAAGAAGGTGACCTCCATCGAGCACAGGAAATGGAAGTAGATTTAACAAGGCCAAGTTGACATTAAGCACAACGCTAAACCAAAGGGCTAGGCGCCAGCCCATCGGGCTTTGAAAAAGCAAATAGTAGATGCGCATGATACCAACAGGACCACTTAAATGCTGCACTGTGATTTCAGAATGAGGCGTTGCTACGGCAGCAATTGTATCCCACATAGTACCGATGCTAGCGCTAATTTGTAGGAATGGGTTTGGATGAATTAAAGTCACAATCCCTCGCTGATCCCATACAATACCAATCCGCGGATCCTTTTCTCCGACAGGAGTTTGAGGAGTAACTTCTACGGCAAATATTTTGGCGCTTGTATCTTCTAATCCACGCCGAATAGTCAAGATGATAGGCTCCCCATGCGTTGTTCTGAGTATTTCTGACAAAGCCACCAGGCTCCTCAGTTTTGTTCCATTAGCGGCAAGGACATAGTCGCCAGAACGAAGCCCTGCCTGAGCTGCAGGACTTTTTGGAACAACGCTAGCAATCACAGGAGTCTGCTCTGGCATGATTAAAATCTGCCGAAGATTTTTCCTCCCCCACCCTTGACGTGGCTGGATTACAGGTTCGAGCTCCCTTGTTCTTTCAATACCATCACGTTCAAAGCGAATTGGAATCAGCGGTGATTGACTAATCGCCACATTCCAAACCACGCTATCACTCATGCGTCCCATGCCACTGATACGCGTAACAGGATGTCCGTTGACAGCTAAAATTTTATCGCCAGATTGCAACCCCGCCTTAGCAGCAGGTCCATCAGGCATGACATAACCAATGACGGCTGTCCGTTCGGATTCACCAACAGGTCGACCTACTTGCCAAACAATGCAGGCAAAAATAAATGCAAGAAATAGGCTGGCTGCCGGACCTGCAACAGCAACAATGGCTTTATCCCATGGCGAAACAGGAGGCAAATCAGCAACTGCTGTTTTTGTTTTTCCTTCCAACGCCTCCATCGGTGCGAGTTGTGGAATAGCGACAAAACCACCTGCAGGAATGCTTCCAAGGCGATATTCAATACCATTAATTGTTTTTGACCAGAGCGGCTTTCCAAACCAAATAGCAAAAGTCTCTACCACAAGCCCACGTGAGCGAGCTGCAAAAAAATGTCCCAGCTCATGAACAATGATAAGAAGATTGAAGAGGAGAACGACTTCGAAAGAAATGCCGATGATAGAAAGAATATTTGAGAACATGAAATGAGAAGAAGTAATAGGTAATGAGTAAATAGTAATGAGTTCTGAGGCGTAATAAAATATTGAATGTTATTTCTGATTTATTAATCCAACATTTTAAAAAATTTTAACTTAGAAAACAGAAAAAGGTTCCATCATTAATAATAGCATAGACAAAAAAAATGCCTTCCACTCATTACCCATTACTCATAACAGCGCTGCTTAGCAGCGCTAGCATTACTTCTGCTTATTATTTTTCACGAAGCTGATGCTGCGCTTTGCTGTGAAGAAAATCAGCATACGCATTTTTTATTCCTGACTCTAAATCAAACATTGGTCGCCAACCCATCGCGAGAAGTTTGCTATTGTCCATGAGTTTGCGCGGCGTGCCATCAGGTTTTGTGGCATCCCATTTCATCGTTCCAGAAAAACCAGTAATGCGTGCAATCAATTCTGCAAGCTCGCGAATGGTCACATCAGTACCACTCCCAACATTGATCCAATCAGGTGGGGTTTCGTGCTCGAGCAAAAGCAATAAGGCTGCTGCTACATCATCAACGTGCAAAAATTCACGACGACTCATGCCTGTTCCCCAAAGCGTAACCTCCGGAGCGCCTGTTTCTACGGCCTCGTGAAAGCGGCGTAATAAGGCAGGAAGCACATGAGAGTTCTGGGGATGATAATTATCACCAGGTCCATAGAGGTTGGTTGGCATGGCAGAGTGAAACAGAACGCCATATTGTTGCCGATAAAATTGACAGAGTTTAAGTCCTGCAATTTTAGCAATGGCATAAGCCTCATTAGTCGGCTCAAGCGCTGAGGTTAAGAGGCATTCTTCCTGCATCGGCTGTGAGGCTTCGCGTGGATAGATACAAGAACTTCCTAAAAATAAAAGTCGCTGCACCTCATGACGATAGGCTTCATGAATGATATTGTGAGCGCTTGCTAAATTTTCATGAATAAATTCTGCAGGATAGGTTGCATTGGCATGAATCCCCCCTACGCGCGCAGCCGCCAGCACGACGACCTCTGGTTTTTCTTGATCAAAAAATCTTCGTACAGCAGCAGCCTCGCAGAGGTCAAGTTCTTGATGCGTCCGCAAAATAAGATTCTGACAGCCTTGTGCCGTAAGCGCACGAACGACTGCAGAGCCAACCATGCCACGATGGCCAGCAACATAAATTCTTTTGGAAGTGTTCATTATCCTCGTTACTCGTCACTTTTCCCCAATGATTTGTTGGTATGCTAGTTCTTGTCGCGCCAAATTAAGATCGGCTTCTGTCATAATACGAACGAGCTCTTTGAATTTTACTTTTGGTTCCCAATCAAGCTGACGCTTGAGTTTTGAAGGATCGCCAATGAGCAATTCTACTTCGCTTGGTCGTTCATAACGACTGTCATGTTCGACATATTTTTCCCAATCAAGATCAAGTAATCCAAAGCATTCTTCACAAAATTCGCGAATGGTGTGCGTCTCCCCAGTGGCACAAACAAAATCATCTCCTTTTTCTTGTTGCAACATGAGCCACATGACTTCGATATATTCTTTGGCATAACCCCAATCGCGTTGCGCATCGAGATTTCCTAAGAAGAGCTTTTCTTGCAAACCTAGTTTGATACGCGTGGCCGCACGAGTGATCTTGCGTGTGACAAAAGTTTCTCCGCGACGCGGACTTTCGTGATTAAAAAGAATTCCATTCGAGGCATGCAGATGGTAAGCCTCCCGATAATTCACCGTGAGCCAATAAGCAAAAACTTTTGCACAACCATAAGGTGAACGTGGGTGGAAGGGGGTTGTCTCACGTTGTGGAACTTCATGAACAAGCCCAAACATCTCCGAAGAGGAAGCCTGATAAAATCTGGTCTTCTGCGCCAAGCCTGCTTCACGAATCGCTTCAAGCAAGCGCACGGTGCTAAGACCAGTGACATCGCCTGTGTATTCTGGAATATCAAAAGAGACACGAACGTGGCTCTGGGCGCCGAGATTATAAATTTCGTCCGGTTTTAAATCGTAAAGTAATTTCACCATCTGAACCGAATCAGCTAAGTCGCCGTAGTGGAGAAAAAGTTTTGTCCCATGAATGTGTGGATCGTTGTAGAGATGGTCGATGCGACTTGTATTAAATGTCGATGAGCGTCGAATGACGCCATGAACTTCATAGCCTTTGGTAAGGAGAAACTCTGCAAGGTAAGAACCATCTTGTCCTGTAATACCTGTAATTAATGCTTTTTTCATAAATAAAAATGAGCCGACGAGGGGATTCGAACCCCTGACCTGCTGATTACGAATCAGCTGCACTACCACTGTGCTACGTCGGCGAGTTTATGCCTTATTCCACAATCGTCCAACCTGCGTGATTTCTAACAAAACCTAAAAATCAAACCTGAATAATAAGCATTGTCAAGAAAAGCTGCTTTTTCTATTGATGCTCATCACGGATGAATTTTAAAATACTTTTACGAAAAAATTATTGTATCAAGCATTTCCTTTATAGTGGTAGAGTTCACTTACGAAGAGGTTCTAGCAATACTTTCATATTCTAGAAAAATATGTGACTTTGTGAAATCATCTTTAGAGATTGCTGTCAATAAAACCAATAAAACTAAACCAACTAAAACCATGAAACTTAAATTTCTCTTAACATCCTTAATAGGTTGTTCACTGCTGTTTTCAAAAACCAACCTCCATGCTGACACTAGTAACATGAATAGTGATTTTGTTGTTGTTGGTGATTCAGGGAATCATCCTGACTCCAAAACATCGTATGGAAAGGTTGATCAGCCCTATCAGATCGGAATTAGTGATGTTACTGCCGAGCAGTATCGTGATTTTCTTAATGCTGTAGCAAGAACAAACGATCCGTATGGTCTTTATGATAGTCGCATGAGCTCAGATTCAGCAGCTGCCTGCATCACTCGTTCTGCTGTCAAAAATGGCTATACCTATTCTATTCTTCCAGGAGCTGAACAAGTTCCTATCACCTATGTTAGCTGGCAGAGTGCTGCGAGATATTGCAACTGGCTCAATAATGGCAAGCCACAATCAATAGGAGCAGAGAATTTATTAACCACAGAATCAGGTGCTTACAACCTTAACGGGACCACTAATTCGGTTGTGCCAGTGAATGCTAATGCAACCTATTTTATTCCAACAGAAAATCAATGGTATAAAGCTGCGTATTATGAGGGAGGATCAATAACCGCCAATTACTGGAACTACCCTACACAGGCTAATTATTACCCAGATAATAGCTTAAAAAATCCAACTCTGCCTAATAAAGCTAATTGCAAAATAAATAACGCCTATTCTATTCCCAATGGTTGGTTTACAACACCTCTCCACCTCACACCAGTAAGAATGTTCACCGCCTCTCCTGCAGCTTATGGCACTTATGATATGGGAGGCAATGTAGCTCAATGGGTCGATGCAGAGAGAGCTTCTCCTCTACTAAACAATCAGCAGGTTGCACGAGGCGGTTCTTGGAATTCAGATGTTAGCGATCTTTCATCAATAAAGAGCAGGGGAATTTATCCTTCCACTACTAAAACAAATACCATTGGATTTCGTGTAGCTTCAGTGGCACCAGCACTAAAACCAGCACCAAAACCAGTAGTAACACCAGGAATAACACCAGGAATAACACCAGGAGTAACACCAGGAGTAACACCAGGAGTAACACCAGGAGTAACACCAGGAGTAACACCAGGAGTAACACCAGGAGTAACACCAGGAGTAACACCAGGACTAACGCCAGGAGTAACAACAACCCCAAGTACTAAGCCAATAGCTCAAAGACCACTTCAGCCTTGGCCAATAGAAATGGTAACTGTTGGCGATCAAGGAAATAACCCTGATTCAAACAACTTTGGCCAAGTAAGTGATAGTTACCAAATCGGAAAATACCCAGTAACTGCTAGCCAGTATTGTCATTACCTGAATGCTATAGCCGTAACGGATACTTATGGAGTTTATAACACTACCATGGAATACAGCAGCTACTCTCACACGATCACTCGAACAAGAATTTCAGGTAGTTATCATTATTTCGTGAAGCAAGGACGTGATGATCTTCCTATTACTGCTATTAATTGGTTTGCCGCAGCAAGATTTTGTAACTGGATGCATAATGGCTGCCCTACAGGAGAGCAAGGACCCGCTACAACTGAAACAGGAGCCTATGATCTTAATGGTCAGACGGATGGAACTCCTCCTTTTATGAATACCGATGCAAGATGGTTTATTCCAACACTCAATCAATGGTATAAAGCAGCTTATTACAAGTCAGGAGGAATTGATGCCGGATATTGGAAATACCCGATGAAGAGCGATACACCTCCAGGAACTGTTATTGGAGATGAACCGAATCAGGCAAATTTTGAATCTGCAACGACCCATAATCCACTCTATT
>JBIRBD010000176.1:0-3038 GCA_044326465.1 Chthoniobacterales bacterium | reverse complement strand
TCTGCACGCAGTTCATAAAGAGCAGCTACCGTCGGGAGCAACCCTTCAGTAACCAATTGCGCTACCACAGCCTCGCCGAGCCCAGCAATATCCATTGCAGGGCGACTTGCAAAGTACTCGATGCGACGACGCGTTTGTGCTGGACAATCAAAATTAGTGCAACGCAAGGCCACTTCACCTTCTCTGTGGATTACTTGGGTATTGCAGGAGGGGCATACTCTTGGCATTGCGAAGTTTTTTTCTGAACCGTTACGCTTTTCCTTTAATACAGAAACAACGGCAGGGATTACTTCACCGGCTTTTTCAATAATGACATGATCACCAATTAATAACTCTTTGCGCAAAATTTCTTCTTCATTATGCAATGTTGCGCGCGTTACTCTGCTTCCAGCAATAAGCACTGGTTCTAATTCAGCAACCGGTGTCAAGACCCCTGATCGCCCGACTTGTATCGTAATATCAAGTAATCGGGTCATTGCTTGCTCTGGTTCATATTTAAAAGCAATGGCCCAACGTGGGGCTTTACTTGTTGAACCGAGGCGTTCGCGTTGTAGTAGCAGATCAACTTTGAGTACTGCACCATCAGTCTCAAAAACATAATCGTGCCGTACTTTTCCAAGTTCATGAATGGCCACTAAAGCTTGCTTCGCATTTTCAGCGCGCCAAATTTTTTCGTTTGTTGGTACTCCCCATGCCCGAAGTTGGTCTACAAAATCGTACTGTGTCTTTGGAATAATGCCTTGATATTCGCCATAGCCATAAAAAACAGCAGAGAGTTTTCGTTGCGCGACAATAGATGAATCAAGTTGTTTGAGGGAGCCTGCAGCTGCATTTCGAGGGTTAGCAAAAGCAGGGAGGCCTGCTTCATCGCGTTCTTCATTAAGGCGAGCAAAAGTTTTTTTGGGTAAGTAAATTTCACCCCGCAATTCAATCAGCTCCGGTGCAGTGCCTTGTAATACTTGAGGAATCGTCGGAATTGTTTTGATATTTTGCGTCACGTTGTCGCCTGTGCGACCATCCCCGCGTGTTGCCGCTCGCACGAGATGCCCGTTTTTATAAAGTAGCGCAATGGCGACCCCATCAACCTTTGGCTCAATTGTCAGTGGAATCTTTTCACTGGGAAGATGCTTCTGCAGTCTCTCAATAAAATCGATCACTTCTTGCTCTGAGTACGTATTATCAAGGCTCTGCATTGGCACTAAATGAGTAACGCTTTCAAATCCTTTCAGGCGACCACGAAGTTTTTGTGTGGGGGAATTAGGGGTAACAAGCTCTGGATGTTTTTTTTCTAGATCGAGTAGTTCACGATAAAGATGATCATACTCGCGGTCAGAAATCTCAGGCCTCGCTTCTTCGTAATACAAGCGGTCGTGATGTGTTAACTGCTGACGAAGGTCATCAAGAAGTTGAGGGGTTACGTCGCGATTAACGTCGCTGTTGAGGGGGTGAGGGGTTTGAAAAAATTCAAATTGCATATTTTTCTCTAAGAGGCTGAATCGTAATTGCTCATCTCCTTCTGGAGATAAGAAATGGTTATGCTGAATTTACCGTCGTTTTTTGATTGTAGCGCTACCATTTGCATTTGATTTCAATCCCTCAACTTTCCATCGATTATTTCATGATCGATCAGATCTTCCCAAGTCTGCCGTCTGCGAACAAGAGTTGCCTTTTTCCCCTCAACGAGAATTTCCGGTGGCAACGGCCGTGCGTTGTAGGTTGAAGCCATCGTCATTCCATAAGCGCCAGCACTCATTAAAGCAACACGTTCGCCTGGTTCGATGTGGGGCATCTTACGATCTTGAGCAAAAAAATCGCCGCTCTCGCAAACCGGCCCAACAACGTCAACGGTTTCATAGGATGGCTCAGGCTTTTGTTTTAAAGCAACAATTTCATGATATCCCTGATAAAGCGCCGGACGAATAAGATCATTCATTCCTGCATCAAGAATGAGGAATTTTTTTTCGGGAGTATTTTTTCGATACAATGCTGTTGATAAAAGCACCCCTGCATTTCCAACAATAAAGCGTCCTGGTTCAAAAATAATTTTTAACCCTAGTGCTCTCAATGGCTTGATAATCTTAGTTGCATAAGCCTCTAAGCTGCTTTCACACTCTTTGAAGATATTGTTATAATCAATCCCAAGACCACCACCGATACTGAAGAATTCTAGGCTGTAGAGCGCTTTCAATTTTAAAATCAAAGGACTCAATTTTTCGACAGCTTCAGCAAAAGGAAGGGCATCTAAAATTTGTGATCCGATGTGTGTCTGTAGACCGCGGATTTTTAAATAGGGGAGCCCTGCTGCATGTTTATAAACAGACTCTGCACGATTAAGGGCGATTCCAAATTTATTTTTATTTTTACCTGTCGAAATATAATGATGCGTTGCGACATCAACATCAGGGTTTATACGCAATGCAATGGGTGCAATGACTCCTAGTCTTCCGGCAACGTTATTGATCAATTCTAACTCACCTTCTGATTCCACGTTGAAGCAGAAGATTCCTTGCTCGAGTGCATATTGGATTTCGTCCGCCATTTTTCCAACACCTGCAAAAGTGCAACGGCTTGCGAGTCCTCCCGCTTTGAGGACTTTAAAAAGTTCACCACCTGAAACAACATCAAAGCCAGCTCCTTCTTTGGCTAGCAAGCGAAGAACAGCAAGATTGCTGTTAGCTTTTGCAGCATAGCAGATCATGCGCGTAAGCGAGCCAAGAGAACGATCAAAGCGCCGATAATTTTCTGCAATTGTCGTAGCTGAATAAATATAGGCTGGCGTTCCAATTTCTTCTGCTAGTTCGTCGAGATTGACTTCTTCGCAGTGCAGGGTGTTGTTGAGGTAATGAAAAGAAGGCATAAATTTTTCTTGTTACACAAGAAGGTAACAAGTGGCGAGTAAAGGGTAAAGAATCATGAGGGCAATCCTCTAATTCATAGCTGGCATTTAAGGCCTATGATCCTAAAAACGTGAATGGAAATGAAAAATTTGACGCAATATAGTCGGACTGAAGCTGTTCGTTCTAAAGCCTCACTAACCG
>JBIRBD010000088.1:0-8382 GCA_044326465.1 Chthoniobacterales bacterium | reverse complement strand
GCTTCTTCCAGTAAGCTAAGTGCTTCTTTAATTTCCTCTACTTCAAGAAAGCTGGGATCAACGGTTTGAGTATTCTCATTGATTTCTTTTAAAAAACGGAGCCATAAAATAGTTAATCTCTTGTCTTGGATATTTGTTGGTTTGAATTTTGGAAGTTCAATCAAGACGATTTGAATGTCATCTAAGTTCTTTCCTCCGTCATGAGCATTGGTCATTCGATAATGATGAAACCAGCTTGCTTCCTCGGTGAAGTTAGCATCGATCAACGCCAAGCCGTACACAGGACTGAGATGCTGGTAATTCTTCCCTTTTCCCAACTGACGAACATAAGTGGAGGCTGTATTGAATAACATCCTCTTGATAAAATCTTTCGTCCACTGTAACTGCATCTCAACAATGAAATGACGCCCCTGATTATCTATACAACGGACATCAACAATCGAACTTTTAAAAAAAGGAAGCTCAGGAACGTTCTCTGATTTTAGATAAGCAAGGCTTTCGATGAAGCAATCTTCTGGTAACGGCAAGATAGCATTCAAGAAGCTCTTGAGCAGGTTGGTGTGTTCTCCAAAGATTTTCTTAAAGGTAAAATCATTTTTAGGATCTAGATAACGTGGCATATGTAAACGGATTATATTAATAAAATGAGCCATGTCAACCTCAGGTAGTAACCTGAAACCTCTAACCTGTAACTGAGCCCCTTGATCCTTAACCCCAATGCTTGGACGAGTGAGGCTGCTGCTGCGTCAGGCAGTGAAAAGCCCCTAGCCCCCAGATTAATTCACGGCAATCAATCGGAATCACTTTGTGGTTAGGAAAAAAATCGGCCAAGATTCCACGAGCAATGTCATCAGATCGGCTCCCAAAGGCCGGTAGGAGGAGGTTGCTATTGGTGATGAAAAAATTTGCATGACTTGCAGGAAGGCGTTCTCCTTGGCGCTCCGTGTAAGGAGGCATTGGCAATTCAACAACAGTCAGCGATTTTCCATTTTGCAGCTGCACTGCGCAGAGACGTTCGCGATTTTTTCTCAGTGGCTCATAATTGGGATCGTGAGGATTTTTTTCAATAGCAGTGACAACAATTTCTTCTGCTACAAAACGTGTTATATCGTCAATATGGCCATCGGTATCATCACCTTCAATGCCATCACCGAGCCAAAAAACTTCTGTCACACCCAAATATTTTTTTAAATTTTCCTCAATATCAGAGCGTGAGAGGCCTGGGTTACGATTTTTATTAAGAAGGCATGACTCTGTTGTGAGTAAAGCGCCTGCACCATTGACCTCAATGGATCCTCCCTCAAGTACCATGCCGGGCTGAAAAGATCGCATATTGAGCTTTTTTGCAATGAGTGATGGTACCGCATTATCGGCATCAAAAGGCAAATATTTTTTGCCCCAGGCATTGTAGTCCCAATCCAGAATAGCAAGCTCAGAATCATGGAAAGAATCGTGGTGCCTCACAAAAATAGGACCATGATCACGGCACCAAGGCTCTTGGGTTGTAATAAAATAAAATTCCAAATGCTCCGGAGGAACAACCCGCGCGAGAAGTTTTTGTACAGTTTCTTTTTGTACCGCATCGCGGACATTGATGCGCAGAATTTCCGATTCAGCAATCGCTGCTGCCATAGCAACAAAAGTTGGAATTACCGCATCATAACTTCCAGGAAAACTTTTTCCTTCACGATGCGGCCAAGAGATCCATGAGGCCTCATGCTTCTCCCATTCCGCAGGCATGGAGTACGCGGAAGCAGGTAACAGGCTACAGGCTACAGGTGAGGGGCCGCTGTTGCTAACAGGGTGCGAAAAATTTTTCTGGGGAGTGGAATTTTGAGGTGCCATTTTATTTCTCAAGGGAAGTCGTTGAATCCAAAAAGGGAAAATTAGGGTTAATAATGAAATGCCTTTCTTCCTGTTAGCTGTTAGCGATAGTTTACCCAATGGTGTTAACTTAAGATAACAATCGTTGAATAAATTTTATTCTTTTTGCCGTAGGCCTACTTACCTGTAGCCTATAACCCTGTCGGCTGAACCCCTTGCCGTCCACTTAATTCCTTAAGTTGACGGCATTGACCGCTCATCTGCTTCCCTGCTATCACTGCAGCTTTGCTAGTAATGCTGCTTTCGAAGAGAAGCCTGTAGAGCGGTCGACAAGTTGGCCATTGCGAAAGATCATCAGGGTAGGAATAGCTGAGACACGATGAGCGGCTGCTGTAGTTGGACAATCATCGACATTGACTTTGGCAACGATAACTTTTCCAACAAGCTCGCTGGCGATTTCATCAATGACAGGTCCAATCATTTTACAAGGACCACACCAAGGAGCCCAGAAATCAACGAGCAGTACAGGTGAAGAATCAACGGTAGATTGAAAAGAATCGTCGGTGAGATGGAGTGTGTTTTCAGAGGACATTGTTTTTTTGATAGGTTGAAGGGTTGAAAGGTTGAAAGGTTGAAAGGTTGAAAGGTTGAAAGGTTGAAAGGGGTGAGAGAAATTTAAAAGGAATGTTTTTTTTGTAAGCTAAAAGTATTTATTTTTCCAAATAGGTCCAAAGTTGCATCCCAAGAGCAAGTAAGGCAGCAATGATAGCAAGAGCCCCTAGGAAGAGAGAAGCACGATGACGATGGGAACATGATTTTTGTTCCACAGGTTGCGATGGTTTTTCTGTTTCTTCTAGTGAAGCTGAAGATAATGAAGGTGGTTTTATCGGCGTTGAAAGCGAGCTGGCAAGCACAGGCTTCGGCGGGAGATTGAGCGGAGGACGTGATGGATAAAATTCAGCTGAGGATGGTTCGTTAGAAGGTAATGGGTCCATGATGATGAAAAAGGTAAGGAGAGGATTGTTTATTGTGTTGACGTATTAGCGACGTGGTTTGTTTGCTGAAGGTTTTTGAGGTCTTTGACAATTTCAATCGCTTCAAGCTTTTCTGGATCAACAAGATTGGGATCGGTATCACTATCATCAGTCTCCTCCTCCTCATCATCAATGGTTGAGCTTTTTGGTTTTTTTATTTTTGAGGTAACTTCCTTTTTCTTTTTTGGTGTAACTTTCTCAAGTATTGGATTGTCGAGCGTATCCAAGGTAACCTCATATTCGGTCAATGCAACAGTTGGTATCACGGAGCGTTCTGCTTTGTGCTGGGCACCACGTTTTTTTTCATCGGCCAATTCTTGTTTGCGTGCTTGTTCATTAAGAGAGAGTTGGTTTTTGGCCAGCTTCTCTGTAATCCATTTCATGTTTTCCTGGATATAACGAAATTCCAGATTTTTTGCGACGCGCTCTGCAGAACGTTCTTTAAGCTGATCGAGAAAAAGATTGATCGTTGGAAATTGATGAAACGATTGAGGATCGACTTCATCATAAACCAAGGGATTAGGAAGCATCGCTTCGCTGATTTCAGGTGTGTCGGTGGTCGATGGAAGAACAATATCGGACCGAACTCCGCGATGTTGTGTCGATCCACCAGAGACGCGATAAAATTTTTGGATGGTCAGTTTAATCGTGCCTGCTTGTGATGAGCCTTGGAATAGCGGCATGAATTTTCCAACATCGAGTAACGTCTGAACGGTTCCTTTGCCAAAACTTTGCTCATCACCGACAATGACTGCACGATGATAATCTTGAAGCGCAGCTGCAAAGATTTCACTCGCTGAGGCGCTGAGTCTGTTGCAGAGTACGACAATGGGACCATCATAAAATGGAACTGTTTTGCTATCGTTGAAGACGCTAATTTTTCCAGTCGAATCTTTTGCCTGGACCACTGGCCCAGGTCCAATAAAAAGACCTGTTAAATTAATGGCTTCATCCAGCGATCCTCCTCCATTGCGGCGTAGATCAATAATGAGACCGCTGATGTTTTCTTTTTTAAGGCGTGTGAGAAGAAGTTCCACATCTTTTGTTGTGCTCTTTGCATCTGGCTGACCATGTTTATCCATTTCAGAATAAAAAGAGGGGATTGTCAGCCAGCCAAATTTTTCAGACTTATTCGCAACTTCTCCTTCTGTTACGGAGGACTTTATCACTCCGGTGTTCGAAGACTCATGAACGTTGAGTTCATTGTGACTTCTGCGTTCTGAGGCTCTTTCTCCTGGGTCAGCAGAAGCAAAATTGGAAATAATTTTATTATTTGGTACCTCAATTACTTCAGCTTTTGCGGCTGATTCTTTCAATTTTATTTCATCACGCGTGAGCTCAATGACGATATGTTTAGAAGGATCTGTTGCTCTAGCGGGAATGACTTGCAAACGAACTTTTGTGCCTTTTTTGCCGCGGATTTTTGCAACTACTTTATCAATTCTTAAATCAATTACATCTTCAAATGCCTCATCTCCTTGTGCCACGGCGGTGATTCGATCATTGGCTTGCAGTCTGCCATCCTGATCAGCTGGTCCACCTGACATGATTTCGACAACCTTGGTATAACCATCATCCGAACGAAGCACTGCTCCAATGCCCACTAACGAGAGTTTCATCTGGATATTAAAATTTTCCATATCGGAAGGACTCATGTATTCAGAATGAGGATCATAACTTTCTGCAAGCGATGTCAGAAAAAATTTGATCACATCTTCGTCTGTTTGTTCATGTAGTGTTTTGAGTATTTGATCATAGCGATGGGTTATAATTTTTGCTGGAGGATCAATGGGATGCTTGTTGAGGTGCTCTTGCAAGAGCTCTGCTTCAATACGATTTTTCCAAAGTTCATCTGCTTCTGTCTCATCTCTAGGCCAAGCTGATTTTTGACGATTGAGCTCAACTGTTTTATTGCTAGAAAAATCATGCTTTTGTGCAGCGAGGATCTTGTTCTTTTGAACACGCTCTTCGACCCGTTGACGAAAACGAGCATAAATGGCGCGTGGTGCCGTTAGATCACCACGCAGGATATCGGTAGTAAAGGAGGGTTCATATTTTTTTTCAAACTCATCAACATCAACCTGGGTAAAATAAAGATGACTGTAATCTAATATTTGCAAATAATTTTTCATGACGCGCGCAGGCAGTGTTAGCGGGGGCGTAGCCTCATCATGGGGGGGAGCTTTATCATTAAGCGGTAGTCGTAAAAAATGCCCCTGTTCCAGCAAACGACCCACCGTAGCTGCAATCACTCCCATATCGGGAGTGGTTTTTGACGGTGAGGCTTGCGGCGAAGCCGATGTTGTAGGCGATGCAATCGACTCTACCTTTGGTGTCGCTTGGGGGGGTGGTGGAATGTTCGTTTGCGTCGATACAGGAGTGTCTGCTAATGCCGAAAAAACAAACGCCGGCAAAGTAATGCTGATTGCTAGCAGAAATAAAAATAACGAACGGTAAGGTCTCATAGGTCAGAAATAAAATCTTGCAGACAAACGCTAGAAAAGCAAATGTCTGTTTTAAACCCTTCTGTTTCTAGAAGAATTTTGAGATGAGGAGGAATGAGTCTTTCGCTTTTTCTTAGAGCTATGGGAGTGGAATGATTCAGGTGAGGGGATATCAAAATGTGTTATTGGAAGAAGAGCGGTGCGTGAACTTCCAGAGAGCACCCGACGTTTGACAATAAAATCAGTAGGAATCCAATAATTTATCAGCGTTTTTGCAAAGCTTGTATGGTTGACGCCTATATTTAAATTTTTGTGCACTTCAAAATGAAGATGAGCTGGATACATTCCATGATTATTTCCAATAGTCCCAATCTGCTGGCCTCGTGCGACGTTATCCCCCTCCTTAACATGAATGCGATCAAGGTGCGCATAGAGCGAATCAATGAAAGTAACTTTTCCTTCTTCAAGATAAGCATGCCTTATGATGATGACATTTCCCCATGCAACATGCACATCGCGCGCAAGCATAACGAAACCCGAGCCGATGCTATGAACTGGCAACCCAAGGCTACTGCCGCTTCCATTGTCATTAACCCAATCTTCACCTAGATGTCCACCAGTACGAAATCCCCGCGATTTATAAAACCCATCAGCATCCGGTGGCGTTGTGGGAAAATCAAAACCGTTAGCAAGATGAATCGTCTTGCCTAGAGTGTCTGCCTGCAAGGGCGCGAAAAAAAATAACAGAATCAGCGCTAAAATAAGAGATCGAAAAAGAGAAAAAATGAGGAACACGCTTAGTAATATACTCAGATAGGAGAATATCGCAAAGAGCGCAAAGAAGAAGAAATCTCAGGGAAAATATTCTTTTTAAAATTAGCATTCCCTGGAAATGTCCCATTCATGAATTACCTGGCTTCTTCTTCTTCCCCCTATCTGCTGCAACATGCAAAAAATCCTGTCCATTGGTATCCATGGAGTGAGGCTGCTTTCAGAAGGGCGCGTGTGGAGGAGAAACCGATTTTTCTCTCTATTGGATATTCGACCTGTCACTGGTGTCATGTCATGGCTCATGAGTCATTTGAAAATCAAAAAATTGCGGCACTGCTCAATGAGCATTTTATTTGCATCAAAGTCGACCGCGAAGAGCGTCCTGATGTGGATAGGCTTTACATGGCTTATGTGCAAGCATTGACCGGTAGTGGGGGATGGCCGATGAGTGTTTGGTTAACGCCAGAGTTGAAACCATTTTTTGGCGGAACTTATTTTCCTCCAGAGAACTTGCATGGTCGCGTCGGTTTTCCTTCTGTGCTGCTACAGCTTGCCAAGCTTTGGCGCAACAATCGATCGCGTCTAGAGCAAGAAGCTCTCCGAGCGATAGGGGCGCTAAAAAAAATCACCGAAAAAAAAGAGGCTTCTTTTTTTGAAGCAAAAGATTTTCCGATGGAGCATGCGTACCAAGAGTTATCTCGAAGCTTTGATCCAACATGGGGTGGTTTTGGTTCTGCACCAAAATTTCCACGGGTCTCTAATTTATTCTTTCTTTTTCGTTATTACTATAAAAACAAGCACGTTGTACAAGCTCGCGCAATGGTCCTCTTGACCTTGGAGAAGATGGCAGCAGGCGGGATGCACGATCATTTAGGCGGAGGCTTTCATCGTTACTCTGTCGATGCTACGTGGCAGGTTCCACATTTTGAAAAAATGCTCTACGACCAAGCTCAGCTGGCCATGGTTTATCTCGAGGCATGGCAAATCACTGGAATAAAAAAATACGCGGATATTGTGCGCTCAACACTTAATTATGTTCAACGTGACATGAGTGCGAGCGGAGGTGGTTTTTATTCAGCAGAAGATGCAGATAGTGCTGTGGCTTGTGATCTCATTTCTGAAGGAGCTTTTTATGTCTGGTCATTTGAAGAAATCCAAAATCTTCTCTCCTCCCAAGAGGCTTCATTAGTGAGCGCCTATTACGGAGTGCGGCCCGAAGGAAATGTTTCAGAAGAACATGATCCTTATAAGGAGTTTGCTGGGAAAAACATTCTCATGAGCAGGCATGATTTTTTTCCGGTTGCAAAAGAGCTTGGCATTAATGAAAAAACTGCTGAGGAAATATTAGCTCATGCAAGAGAGAAGCTTCTTCTCGCACGGAATCAACGACTAAGGCCGCATTGTGATGATAAAATTCTTACTGCTTGGAATGGATTGATGATTTCAGCCTTCGCTCGTGCGGGTGCAAGTTTTAACTCTTTAGAAGACATTGAGATTGCAAAGCGAGCTGCTTTTTTTCTGCGTGAGCATTTATATGATGAAGCAACCGGAGAGCTTCGTCGTAGTTGCCGTGCAGGGAAATCAACAGGTGAGGCCTTCGCTGAAGATTATGCTTTTTTGATTCAAGGTTTGCTCGATCTTTACGAGGCAACGGGTGAGATTTCATGGCTGCAATGGGCCGATCTGCTCCAGAAAAAAATGAACGAACTTTTTTGGGATAATGCAGAAGGTGGCTATTTTAGTAGTGTTGCAAGCGATCCTCATTTATTGCTCCGTATCAAAGAAGATTATGATGGGGCAGAGCCATCAGCGAATTCCATTGCGGCGCTCAACTTGTTGCGTTTCTCTCGCATGCTTAACGACGAGGCTGCAGCGAGGCAAGCGGAGCAGATTTTTAAAATAACAGCCTCTACGCTGGAGGAGATGCCAACAGCCGTGCCACAGTTGCTTGTTGCGCTACAATTTTCTTTAATGCCATCACGCCAATGCGTCGTCGCAGGAGAGCTCGCACAGGCTGATACGATGCAACGAGAAGTAAGAAAGGGATTTCATCCAGAAGAAGTTTTGCTTTTTGCTGATGGTGGTGATGCACAGGCCTGGCTTGCTTCGCGCAATACCGCGATCGCAGCGATGAAGCCAATTGATGGAAAGGCTACGCTCTACCGCTGCGAGAACTTTTGTTGTCAGGCTCCTTGCTTCGCAGGTTAGAGTGCAGCGTTGAACCTAAAAACGTGAATGAAAATGAAAAATTTGACGCAATATAGTCGGCCTGAAGCTGTTCGTTCTAAAGCCTCACTAACCGTGCAGGT
>JBIRBD010000121.1:0-6260 GCA_044326465.1 Chthoniobacterales bacterium | reverse complement strand
TAGAAGTTGAAGTGAAGAAAAATCCACTTTAACTAAAAACGGCAATGGATCGTGGCAAATTAACGCAATATGCTCAGCCTCAAAATAATTTTTCAACCCACTGGGTATGCTTCACCGTTTTAAAAATCATTTTTAGACTAAGCCTTTACGTTAATTTCCTCACTCCCATCACCGTTTTTAGGTGGGTTTAATGCTTCTTCATCAGCTCCCTGCTTTACTTCAACTTTTTACTTAAACAGCGTAGCTGCACGTAAGCGTGCAGCTACGCTCTTGGATGCGCTTCATTATATGCTTGTTTGAGGCGTTCCGTTGTAACATGGGTATAAATTTGTGTTGTCGTCAGGCTCGCATGCCCAAGCATCGATTGAACGCTGCGAAGGTCAGCGCCATGATCGAGTAAGTGTGTTGCAAAAGAATGTCGCAACGTGTGAGGGCTCGCGCTCGCAGGCAGGCCTGCTTGGTGAAGATATTTTTTGAGCATGAGCCAAACAGACGTTGCACTCAAACGGCGTCGGCTTTTATTAATGAAAAGCGGACCATTAGTAATTTTGTAGCTACTTAGGTCACTAACGGGCGTTTTATTAGAGAGCTTGCTTCCATCAGAATCAAAAGACTTAGATGAAGATCGAACTTTTTTTTCCTCAAAATTACTGAACGGGTACCCAATTTTTGCAAGTTGGCGATAACGTGTAATTGCCTGTATGGCGATGCTCCCAACGGGCACAATCCGTTCGCGTGAGCCTTTACCAAGCACGCGGGCTGTTTCTCCCATCTCATCCAGGTCAGTAACATCAAGTTCCACTAATTCAGAAAGACGCAAGCCTGATGAATAAAAGAGCTCGATAATTGCCAGATCGCGTGCTGCCATCCAGGGTGGAGCCTGGCGTGACTTTTTATTTTTCGTTGGCGTATCAAGAAGATTAGTAACTTGAGGGATTGTGAAAAAATGAGGAAGCGCTTTGTTAAGCTTTGGGAGTAAAACCTGTTTTAAAACATTTCTTTCTAGTAATGACTGATCCGTGAGAAAATTAAAAAAACTTCGCAGCGCTGCAAAACGCAGGCGAATGCTGGCTCGTGACGCATCAGCTTTCATCATCTCAAAAAGATAGGTGCGAAAATCATCCGCCGTGATTCCTTTCCATGAGAGCGATACCTCTTCTGCTGATTTTTTTTTCGTTTTGAGGTAATGGGCTCGAAAATGTTCTAACGCTTGCCTGTAAGCTCTCAATGTCTGAGGTGAATAATGACGACCAGCCTCGATGTAGGAGAAAAATTTTTGAGGCCAATGATCTTCCGAAGGTGAAGAGTGAGTCATCATCCTAAAAATTGTAACCTTCATAGAATATGTGGGCTAGCCCGAATGTCGCTTGTTTTTGTTTAAAAGATTTATCTTTTAAAAATCTCATTTTATCAGCCTCTTAGGGCAATGCTTCTTTTTTAGCAGCTAAGAAAAAAGTTGTTTCTTCACTATCAACCGAGAACCAATAACCATTGCTTATCTCCAGAAGGAGATGAGCAATTAAAAGTAACCAGCATTGGGGCTAGACGTTTTTCTATCCCTGTTTCAAGATGAGGCATGTTTACCTCTATGTCCTGTTCTGATGATGATTCCTCGAGTCTATCTATTGCCAGGTTGCGCAAGATTATTGCAGCACTCAGAGCTCCTGGTGGTTGTCCATGGGATCGGGAGCAGACGCATCAATCGCTTCGCTCTTCATTACTCGAAGAGTGTTATGAAGTCATCGATGCCATTGAGCAGAATGATGACAAAAATTTAAACGAAGAGCTTGGTGATCTTTTAATCAATGTCATGATGCAAGCAGAACTAGCTTCAGAGCGAGAGGCCTTTGATCTAGAGTCAATTGCTCATAATGCTTGTGAAAAATTAGTGCGACGGCACCCTCATGTTTTTAAAAAGGGTGATTCTTTTTGTCAGGCTGCTGAACTAACAAGCGCTCAGGTCCTGGAACAATGGAATGCCATTAAAGAACAGGAAAAATCAGAGAATATTTCTATAAAAAAAATATCTGCCCTCGATGGGGTTCCTCATGCTTTTCCTGCTCTTTTGCATGCGCAAGAGATTCAGAAAAAAGCAGCGAAGGTTGGATTTGATTGGCATCATGTCGATGACGTTCTGGCCAAAGTTAGTGAAGAGTTGTTGGAAGTCGAAGAAGCTCTTGCTACTCATGAGCGAGCCCATCAGGAGGAAGAACTTGGTGATCTCCTTTTTTCGATCGTGAATCTCTCACGTTCGATGAAAATGGATGCAGAATTACTTTTGCAGCAGGCGACAAAAAAGTTTACTCAACGTTTTCACGCAATGGAATCGATTTTACAGAGCGAAAAACGAGCCATCAGTGATTGTTCTTTTGATGAGTTGAATAAGTTATGGGCAGAGGTAAAATATCAGAATAGGCCAACATAGTAAAGCCTAACAACATCAGCCTTTTATGTTCTCTACTATTCTATCAACTAACAATCCGAGTTTTCCTACTTTTCAAGGGAGCCAACCAGAAGCCAGAGCTCTTGTTAAAAATTTAGGAAAAGAATTACATTATATTGCTTCAGCTTCTTCAACCCCTTCGCCTTCTGCACTCCTCTCTACTGGATTACGCGGTTTTGCTCTTTTGACAGGAGCTTCTGATCCTCGAAGGCTTGCAATCAAAGAAGCTGTTGATTCTTACGGAGAGAGGAATATTACTTTTAAGCTAACTTCTCAAACTCCAGATTGTTATCAACAAGAAGCCACAGCAGCTTATCTTAAAAGTGTTATTGAGGTAGCTTATCCTAATTTAGAGAACAGTAATAGTTGCGTTGGAATGGTAAAAGATGACTTTCTTTCATACCTTACAGTAAAAAAAGATTTGATGAGTTTACAGGATATTATCGGCTATTGTAAGGCTTTCCATTCTGCTGAATTATACGATGAGCCTGTAGAAATGCCCGCGTGTTTAGAGTCATTAGGGCAAGAACCGAAAAAAATTGAAGGGACTGCAGAAGAATTTTTAAGCAGTTTCAATATTACTTTTGGTGCTATTTTGGGAGAGGGAGGTTTTGGTACGGTTTATGAAGTTATCGTTACAGGCGACAATCATGAAGGTGGCTATGTTTATAAAAAAGAAAACAAGCCTCAGTCTTTTAGCGCAAAGTCAGGTCTTTCAGCCGCTCCTTTTTGGCGTCATGGAGATTGTGCTGCTTCACGGCTTCAGCTTCCTGGTGTAGCAAAGACATATTTTTTAATTCTTAGTATTAAACGACCAGGGCGATCAGAGAGTGAAGCTGAAGAGCTCTATTATGTTCCTGCTCAAAAGAGTAAATCCTTTGGAATGGATCTTCCGGAGGGAACAAGCGTAAAAATAGTAGGGGGGTTCATGGAGAGGGCTCATGGGAAGGAGCTTTATGAATTAAGGAAAGATGGCACCAATTGTTCTCCTGGAACCAAGTATTTTAATAATATTGCAAAAGGCCTTTTTAGTACATTAAGAGAAGCCTGGCGTCATAATTTAATTCATGGAGATATTAAATCAGAGAATATTATCTATGATGAGCTAGACGATAAGGTAACGCTTATCGATTTTGGTTCAGCTCAAAGATTGCGAAAACGTGAGAAAATAGTAGATCGATTACATTCTCATCAGTTAACAACGGAGAAGCCTCATGGAACGATCGACTATGTGGCTCCCTCTATTCTTGAGAAAAAAGAGCATGGTTCTGAAGTCGATTTTTTCAGTTATGGTATGTTGCTACTTGATTTAGTAAGTCGCGAAGACTTTCGCCAATTTCTTGGAGAGAGATTTGGACTTGATGAGCTAGATCCTTTAAATTGTAAGGTCGATTGCCTGCGTGGTTTTCCAGCTGAGCATTACTTGTCAACATATCTTGGGGCAATTAGTAAGAATATGCCTCGGAGGAGCTCTTCTCAATCATATCCTAAGGATCGTACTAATACGGGGAAAGTATTTCTGAAACATCCAGAAATTAAAGAAATTATTAATCTCTCTTTTCGAGTTTCTGCAGGAGGTGATGCTGGACGGGCTGCGTTTGAGCAAATGTGTCAACTTTCTTATTTTCAGAAAGATAGAAAAAATAACAAGGAAGATAATTTAGATGCCGAGAGGGATGATAGAGAGTATACTGTTGGTCAAAAGGCAGTGGGCGGACTAGGAGAGAGCAAGGGAAACGAAGTTCATCGAGAGCCTAACGGAGACGCCGGGGGAGATGATCCTAATTTAGGAACAATCTTTGAACTAGACGAGCGCGACTCGGGTTAAAGTAAATGAATCACGGAACTCCTGATGTGACAAATACGTCGTCGATAGCCATTGGATTTTTACGGCGTGGCTATTCAAGAACAGGGGGTGCCGAGGCATATCTTTTAAGGCTAGCAGAATCATTGTATGGGCAAGGTTATCGTGTTGTTTTGTTAGGAACAGGTGATTGGCCTCAAGAGGAATGGCCAGGTGGTGAAGTTGTAGCTTTGCCAAAAAAATCGCTGCGAAAATTTGCTAAGGCTGCGCTTTGTTGTAAAAAAGAAAAAAAACTCGATCTGCTTTTTTCAATGGAGCGTGTGCCGGGGGTCGATATTTTTCGTGCGGGTGATGGTGTCCACGCAGCTTGGATCGAATATAAGAAGCAATCTCTTCCGCATTGGCGTCGCTGGTTTCCTTTTTCAAAACTCAGATATCGTGAGGTGCTCGCGTGTGAACGAGCGCTTTTTAGTTCTTCAACGCACGTGATTGTGAACTCCTCGATGGTGGCTCACGAGATTGTTGAGTATTTTCATTTTTCAAAATCACAAATTACAATTATTCCAAATGGTGTGCCGGCAAGCAGCCTGCCAACACCCTTTGAGCGTGATCAAACTAGAAAAAGACTTGGTGTTGCTGATCATGAATCTGTCGTGCTCTTTGTTGGATCAGGATGGGAGCGGAAAGGATTGCGTGTGGCTATTGAGGCTGTTGAGCTTCTTAATAACAGCCTGCCAGAGCGATCTCTAAAGTTAATTGTTGCAGGAAAAGGGAATGAAAAAAAATATGTTTCAAAAGATATAATTTTTCTTGGCCCTGTGCACGAGAGAGTTTCGATGGCTTCACTTTATAGAGCAGCGGACATTTTTATTTTGCCAACTATTTATGATCCTTTTTCTAATGCCTCACTGGAGGCTTTGGCCGCTGGATTACCAGTTATTACCAGTGCAATGAATGGCTGTTCAGAAATTTTAACAGAAGGGCTCCATGGTTCTGTTATTGAGAATCCTAATGATATAGAAGGCTTTGCAACCGCTCTAAAAAACTGGGTTAAGCGACTTCAAGAAAAGGAGTGCCCGTTCAGCAGTTCCCAGCACAGGGAAATTCGACCTTCATTAGAGTCGTTAGACTCTCATGAAGGACAATATCCCCAAGGGAGGCAAGGTGTGAACGGGCAAAAAAAAGGAGCAGCTGTAAAAATTCATCAGGAATGTGCACGACGTGGGGCTGAATTTAGCGTGGAAAAAAATAGCGACGCGACGTTGGAATTGATTCGCGAGGTTTTGAATAAAAACCATTTTAGGAAATAGCCACAAAGAAAAAGAGGAATAGCCACAAAGAACACAAGGAAACACAAAGAACAAAAAAAAATTCTCATGAAAAAAACTCTCCTGACAGTTCTTCTTGGCCTTTTTTGCAGTACCCTCCTTGCTCATGCGCAGGCGCAGACCTATGCGGATACAAATCCGAATTTAGGCACGCAAAGTGCTCACCAAGTCACGGCGAGTGACTATTGTGATTTTTTAAATCAGCTTGCAAAAAGTGACCCTAGCTTTCTCTACGATGCGCACATGTCTTACGACCCTTACGCAGGCTGCATCGCGCGCATGGGCAGGCCTGGGCGTTATGAATATGTTGTGATTGAAGGGAGAGCGCATTGGCCAATAAATTTTGTAAATAACACAACCAAGGCTGCTTACATTAGCTTTGCTGATAGATTACAGGTTACAGGTTGCAGCCTGAAGGAAGAAGTGGCTTCGCCTGATGACTGGCTAAAATCAAACACCTGCGACGTTGAAGTTGAGATAATATCAACTCCAACGCTCTCGCTAGCATTAACTTCATCTTCAACTTCAACTTCTAACTTCGACTATGCTGGTATCGTCAGCATGATAGCCTTAGCAGCCTTTGGACACGAACTCATGATACGTCCAGGAGGTGAAGCTCTAGATGAAAATCTTAATGGAGGAGCTGAGAGAACCGAACTTCATGATGCAGCGAATCATCAAGTAC
>JBIRBD010000052.1:0-12126 GCA_044326465.1 Chthoniobacterales bacterium | reverse complement strand
GTATGCTTCGCCGTTTTAAAAATCATTTTTAGACCAAGCCCTTACGCTAATTTATTAACTCCCATCACCGTTTTTAGGTCAAAATAGCTGAGAAAACAGATGCCCCGCGGTGCCGATAAGAACATTTCCCGTTCCAAATTGGAAAGGTGGATAACTACCGTACGAATTGCTGACTTCCAGTGAAGGCATGTCATTATTTCGCTCGGTTAAGGTCTCCGTAATAATATCACATAGGTTCAGGAATATACTGTCCGAATCCCGAACACCGCAGGGCAAATTAAGAAAGAAGAATCTTTAAAGAGTCTGCCATGCTGACCAAACTAAGCACAAAGCTCAATACTTAATTGCTCACGCAATTTTGTAATAAGGCGCAAATTGCATAATGGTTTGCTGTGACGGCATCAATATTAAGAATCACATTGAAACTAAGTCCTTGCAAGAGTTCATCACTTCGAATTGCGAAAGTCGGGCTAGCGATAAACAGGAATGAATGAAGAAAAAATAAATCATTGTTGTCATTGCTCGTCTCCTTCGTCAGAAAGAGAGGCGTACTAACTCATTTTTATGGCCATGCTCGACTATCCAGAATCTTTTCGTGAATTAACGCGTCAATTGCGACGACTTCCCAGTATTGGTCCGCGCGGTGCTGAACGGATTGCACTTTGGATGTTGCGTTCTCCCTATGCCCATCCTGAGGCTTTAGCAGCAGCTATCGGCGAGGCATGCACTCAATTAAAAACTTGCAACGGCTGTGGTTTTTTTACAAAGGAAGAATATTGCTTGCTCTGCAGTGACGAGAGTCGCTTAGGAAAAGAGCTCTGCGTCGTTGAAATGATGACCGATATTTTGCCGCTTGAGCGAGCTGGTACTTTTCATGGACGTTATCACGCACTTGGGGGAAAGTTATCACCGCTCGACGGTATTGCGCCAGAACAGCTGCGGATCCAGGAATTGATAATGCGTATTGAAAAAGAGCAGCCTTCTGAAATTATTTTAGCATTAGGTGCTGATGTTGAAGGAGAAGCAACCTCTCATTATCTTGCGGAGATGATCTTGCCCATGGGAATAAAAATAACACGTATTGCTCAGGGCCTTCCTGCAGGCGGAGGAGTCGAACAGGCTGATCAAATAACGCTACAGCGGGCATTGGCGAACCGTAGAGCTTATTTCTGATTTTCACTATTTTCTCAAACGAGCTAGAAGTCAGGTAATTGCTCATCTCCTTCTGGCGAAGAAGACGAGCAAGAAGTTGTTGGTTGTTGGTTATTTTTGTTCGAAAGATTTATTTTTTTAAAATCCAATTTTATCAGCCTCTTAGGGTAATGCTTCTTTTTTTAGCAGCTAAGAAAAAAGTTGTTTCTTTACTATCAACTGAGAACCAATAACCACTGCTTATCTCGAGAAGGAGATGAAGAATTACGAAATCAGATAAAGGCTATTTCTAACGGGCGCTGATTTCTACTTATTAAAGCATGCTTTTGTGAGCTGCCGTAGTGACGAATACAACTAATAATTTCAGCGCGTAGTTTTTTGGCGCGACCAACATGTCTACGATGGGTCAAATGATAGAGGCATGGCTCGAGGTCGTAGATTTCAAGGCGTGTTGTTGACGAGGCGGCAATATGTTGAAGTCGTTTTTTGAGAAGTTCAAAAAATAAAAGTTCATAACTAGTGCCTGCTTTTTCTGCGAGTTCCATCAAGGAAAGGGTTGCTGGTGGATCAGGAAGTGAAAATTGTTTAGCAATATTAGCGTAGCCGAGCGAAATGAGTAAATCAGATAAGACTTTTTCAAGTTCCATTACTTGGAAGGAACATGATTGAATTTCTTCACGAAGAAAGAGGGAAACGCTTTCTGTGATATGATCAGCCAGCCGCCAATGCTTGTATCCAGCTGTCTGTGCAGCCGATTGGATAGCAGCGGTAACCCAGCGCTTATCAAATGAAGATGCCTGTCCCGTAGGCATCGTAATTAAAGGCATTCCATCGCGCAGCGAAATCATTAGGATAGGCTGAAAACAAAAAAAAGTTTTCGAACAAACTCAACCAGCAACCAACAATCGGTAACTAAGAACTATTGCTGATCTCAAGAAGGAGATGAGCAATTACGGAACAACGGTTATTTTCCGGAGTCGACGGGACTCGAACCCGCAACCCCCGCCGTGACAGGGCGGTGCTCTGACCAATTGAGCTACGACTCCTAGGAAAAACCAAAAATTTCTGACAAGAGACTATCATCCACGCATTCTTCGTAAGAGCAATCTTTTTCCTACTTATTTTTAAAAAAATATGAAATTAGCACTTAGAGCGTCCGACGGAGGTCAAATTTTAAAAGAATATTTTTCCTGAGTCTGGAAGCTAGGTTTTATGCGAAAAAGGGCTACTGGGCTATGGACTATGGACCATAGCCCATAGCCCATAGCCCATAGCCCATAGCCCATAGCCCAGTCTACGATGACGGATTTTAAACTGAGCCGTTTGATAAAAATAATCTCTCCGGACACACTCTACTCAACCTGTAGCCTGTAACCCTGTCAGCTGAGCCCCTTGCCGTTAACTTAATTCCTTAAGTTAACGGCATCGGTGAACAACTGCTCTCAAAATGCTTCACGATTTTCTCCGCTAAATTTTTTCCAATGCCTTTTGTTTCAGCAATTTCTTCTAAAGGTGCTTGACGTAAGCGTCGGACGCTACCGAATTTTTTCAACAGTAACTTCTTTTTTACCTCGCTGATGCCAGCGATATCATCCAGAAGACTTTCAGAAACACGTCGCCGCAAGAGTAATTCATGATAACCATTGGCAATGCGATGTGCTTCATCGCGGATGCGTTGTAACAAGCGAAGCGCACCCACATTTTTATCGAGGATCAATGGCTTGGAGTTGCCAGGTTTATAAATCTCTTCAAATTCTTTGGCTAAGCCGATGATCGGGATGTCGTGCAGGCCCAATGTTTGAAGCTCATGGCAGGCGGAGCTCAATTGCCCTTTGCCACCGTCGACAATAATGAGATCCGGCAGGTTTTTAAACGGGGCTTCTGGTAAAAGCAGCTCTGTTGCTTCGGTGTTTGAAATCTCAGATAGTAATACGTTTCGGTTTTTCTGTTCGCAGGAGGCTCCTTGGAGCTCATCATCAGCAGCGAGTTCAGAAGAGGTCTTTTTAGCCGATATGCTTTCGGTTAAGAGGCGTCGATAACGTCGCCGAACAACTTCAGCCATACTCGCAAAATCATCTTGGCCCTGGGTGCTAGTGATCCGATAGCGCCGATAATTTTTTCGCTCAGGAATTCCATTTCGGAATTGCACCATCGAAGCGACAATGTGGGTATCAGAAATATTGGAAATATCAAAACATTCCATGACACGTGGCTTGCGAGGGAGGCTGAGCAAGCGTTGTAACTCGACGAGGTCTTCTTCCGGATGAATGCTGTTGGGCAGAGAGGTGCGCGTGAAGCGACGTGTTGGCTTGGTAGTTTCTTGTAGATTATGAAGCAGGTTACGGAGGGAAGCTGCTTTTTCAAAATCGAGTCGCTCAGCAGCTTTTTTCATTTCGGATTCAATGTTAGCAACCATCACATGGGATTTTCCTTCTAAAAATTGACACGCTTCCATGACGCATTGGTGGTATTCCTCCCGCGTTACGCGGCCAACGCATGGGGCGGAACAATTTTGAATAACGTGATCGAGGCAGTGTTTAAAATCTTTTTCACCTGGCTCTAGTGGATGGCAAGAACGAATCCCAAAATTTTTGGTCACTGTACGTAGTGTGTTCCGAAGCGCGCCAGCATTGGGAAAGGGGCCGAAGTAACGCGCTCCATCTTCTTTGCGAAAGCGTGTTAGTTGAAAACGTGGAAATGGTTCTCCAAGATGCACGCGCACAAGCAGAAAGCGTTTGTCGTCACGAAAGCTAATGTTGTATTTTGGTCGCCACTCTTTGATCAATTTTCCTTCAAAAAGAACGGCCTCTGCATCGCTTTTGACCAGGTGATATTCAAAATCATGAATACTATCGATGAGTGCTCTGGTTTTTAGATCAGCTCGTGTGAGCCGAGAGGGTGTGAAATAATTGGCAAGACGTCGTCGCAAATCACGAGCCTTGCCGACGTAGATGATCCGATGCAAACGATCCCTCATGAGGTAAACCCCAGGCTTATGAGGCACAGAGCGTAATTTTTGTAGAATAGCCTGTTTCATCTTAAAGGTAAGATGAAATTAACCACAAAGCTGAGTAAAGAGTACAAAAAAATAATGAACGCTGCTTCCTTCTTTACTCATTAGCGATTACTTCTAGTCTTTCTCTTTCTATGATTTCGATCACTATTCCCATTTACAATGAACGCGAGGCAATCACACCACTCTTTACCAAGATTCGAGAAGTGATGGATCGCTTGGGTCGTCCTTATGAAGTGATTTTTGTCAACGATGGAAGTAGTGATGGAAGTGCTGCTGTGTTGAATGAAATAGCAGCTCTTTATCCGCAAGCAAAAATTATCCATTTCCGTCGCAATTTTGGTCAGACGGCTGCCATGATGGCTGGTTTTGATTATGCCTCGGGCGATGTTATTATTCCAATGGATGGCGATTATCAAAATGATCCAGCAGATATTCCTAGCATGCTGGAAAAATTAGAAGAGGGCTACGACGTCTGTTCTGGTTGGCGACGTGATCGCCAAGACAATGCGCTCCGACGAAACATCCCCAGCATGATGGCTAATAAATTAATCTCCGCTATCTCTGGGGTGAGGCTCCATGATTTTGGGTGCTCTCTGAAAGCCTATCGTCGCGATGTGATTGAAGGGGTTCGTCTTTATGGTGAGATGCATCGTTTTCTTCCGATCTACACAAAATGGCATGGTGCGCGAATTACAGAAGTTCCCGTAAATCATTTTGCAAGAACAACAGGAAAATCAAAATATGGTCTCGAACGTGTCTTGAAGGTGATTCTTGATTTGGTGGTGGTAAAATTTCTTGACCGCCATGCGCAAAAACCGATGTATGTTTTTGGTGCCTGTGGCTTTATTAGTTTTGCTTTTAGTATTCTCTTTGCCCTATGGGCGCTGTTTCTGTTGATTTTTCAGAAAAAGCCGCTGATTACGACTCCACTACCTCTCATGACTGTTTTTACTTTTGTCATGAGCGTTATGAGTATCTTGATGGGATTGCTTGCAGAAATGATTATGCGAACTTTTTATGAGTCGCAGGGAAAATCAACTTATCTCGTGCGAGAAACGGCCAATATTGTGAAGCGGTGAAAGAGGTTAGAGGTTGAGTCGCTGCTGCTGCAGCTGTTGAGGGGGTGAGAAAGTTTAGACAAATATTTTCTCTGAGAGATTGAGGGCCTTTATTTGAGGCTGCCTGGTATGGTCGTTTCATTTAAACGACTATAAAGTTCAAAAAAACGATGGCTGTTTACCTGAAGTCTGTTTTTTTTAATTTTTTAAAAGTTGACAGCTAGGAGTTGTGTACTAGGGTCAGGCTTCGGTCTAAAATATAATATAAGATTCTCTCACGAGAATTATATAAAACTAAAAACTAACCAAAACTAAAAACTAACTAAAATGAAAACCAAACCAAACTTGCGGAAATTCTTTTTTCGCGCGTTCGCCTCTTCACTGCTTGCGTTAACTTGTAGTACAAGCAGCGCCTCAGCTCAGACAACTGCAAGCTCACCTCCGCTAGAAACTGCCAAGAGTAGTTCTCCACAAAACTACTCTAGTATTAGTCGGTATAATACGGTTGGTGAAAATATGAAGGGAGCTAAAACTGAAAAAGCTTTGGCAGAACTCGATCTTCCTCTCATGGGAGCAACTCCTCCTTCTGATTCTGCCAATTGGATGGCTGCACTTCCTGATAATGTTTTACTAAGAGATATTAATCTTCCTGGTACTCATGATAGTGCTGCTATATCTGGCTATTTTAGCACTTGGCTGTGGCTGCATCCGGAGTTTATACCAGTCCCCCTAGAGGCACGTGTGGCTAGAGAGTTTTTTGACCGACACGATAAAAGCATAACGCAGCAGCTAGAAGGAGGTATTAGACTATTAGATGTGAGATTACAGATAAACAAGAATGACGTTGGTTATTATTTTGTTACATGTCATGGTGATAAAGGTTCAGGGGTTGGTTACAATGAATATCAGTATTTTGATGATAAATCGCTAGAAATAAGAGGAAGAAGCCTTACCCAATATCCTGCTCTTATGAATGAAGTTAAAACATTTTTAACTTCTCATCCGAGTGAATCAATAGTGATGATTTTGAGCGTAGATGATTGGACGGATCAAGGTCGTGATAGTAGTGCTAAAAGGGCAGCAATGGTAGCTCTATCAACTAGGTTAAGCGATACTACCTCAAAGTATGAGTATCCTTTTTATAAAGACGCTCCAAGCTCAACTAATATTTTAGTCACAAACATGCCTGCTTTAAGTTCTGCTAGAGGTAAAATTTATCTTTTAGTTCAGGGAGATAATGATATGCCTGTGGGTAAAGGAGATATGAAGTCAGGATTATTTATTCACTGGGATGGCAGTGCGACCATTAAGAGTCCATATATAAATCCGGCAGCAATAAATGCAGGTGGTTTTATGGCGCAAAATAATTATAATAGTGATTATAGCGCGAAATATAATCTTTTTAAAGATGCAATCAACGAATATAACAAACCAACTAATAGTAATAATTGTTTAATAAACTTTGCGACATCAATGAATGGACCAACCTCAGTGAGTATAAATAAGGATTTTGTTGATAATTTTAAAAATTTACCGTCACGCCTCGGGTGGAGTTTATTTGATTTTACCAGCAATCATACAAGTTACGACTGCGTAAATTTAATTATCCAGTCAAATTATACCCAATGTTTAAATAGCGAGTGTTATTCCGTACCTTATATCTATAATAACTATATTTATTCGCTAGGAAGTGGTCATCAGATATATAAGAGTGATCTCAATGGCCAGGAGGCTTCCTTTAATTCTGGAGCTAGAGCATATTCCGCACCATCTGCCTATAATGGCTATCTTTATTATCAAGGAAGTAATAATCGCCTATACAAGAATGATCTCAATGGCCAGGGGGTTTCTTCCTTTAATTCTGGAGTTAGAGCATATTCCACTCCGTGTGCCTATAAAGACTTTCTTTATTATCAAGGAAGTGATAATCGCCTATACAAGAATGATCTCAATGGCCAGGAGGCTTCCTTTAATTCTGGAGCTAAAGCATACTCCACTCCGTGTGCCTATAAAGACTTTCTTTATTATCAAGGAAGTGATAATCAGCTATACAAGAATGATCTCGATGGTAATATATTTCCTTTTAATACTTCAGCTAGAGTATATTCCACTCCGTGTGGTATTACAGATAGCAATGGAAAAGATTGGATTTATTTTCAATCAACAAATAATAGATTAATGAGAATAATGACTGATGGAAGTAATTTGCAAGGGCTCTTTTGCTATAATATAAAATCCTCGCCTGTCGCTAGCGGCGATTATATTTATTATCAAGGAACTGATAATAAAACATACCGATATAAAATCATTCCTTAAGGAAAATTTTATTTATTATAAAAATAATAATTATGTAAATTTCATCCATACTTTATAAACAAAAGGGCTCATAATATTATGAGCCCTTTTTATTTGTATTCATTTAGTGTACTCGTTCAGCACTCTGCAGTATCAGGAAAATTTCACCTTTTGCAGAATCTTTAGTGCTGTAAAAGGAGAATGCTGTACAGAGAAGCAAACCAATGCAGTGAACGAGCACAAATGATGACTGTTTATTTTTCCGCGATAGCGGTTCTTCCAAACCCCTCAACTCCTCAACCCCTCAACAGCAACGTTAGTCGCGATTCAACCCCTCAACCTCTCTCATCACCTGATCCACGATGACATCAGCCATCATCGGCTCCGTGCCAATAGCACTGGCATAGTAAAGTTTTTTTCCATGAAGTTCATGAGGGTTGTTTCTGAAAACCTCGCGGCGGCTTGCTTCTAGACCAACTTCTTGTTCAATACCCAGGAGCACTGGAATATCTTGGTAGCTGTGGAGTCCGTCACTGATAAAAAAAGGAACCACGACGACATGCTCTTCTCTTGCTAGTTGATTCCAATCGCTGATGAGCGGTGGCTCTTCCATGTAGGCAGGAAGAACCTCTGCGTAGAGGTTCATTGCCCGAATGATAGCGACTTGTTCTTTGGCTGCCTGGGCAGAGTTTTCATTAAGATTGGTTCCATGGCCAACGATGAGCAGGCTTGTTTTTTCAGGAGCAACGTTGGGAGCTACTTCCTTAGCTCGTTTTAGGATCACCTTGGTCATCAAGGGATGACTTCCAACGGGCTCGCAGTAACAAATTTTTTTGCCATCACGAAGGGTTACTTTCTTATCAAGGCCTAATTCTCGTGGAATTACTTTCTGGGTAAAGTAGCCTTCACTGATAAAATTTGGGACGACATAAATTGTATCACTCGTGATGCCGTATAAAATTTCACGCAGCGATGGTTCTTCTTTCCAAAAGCAGCAACGCACCTCATTAAAAATTCCCCGGCGGCGAATTTCATCAGCGTGAAGATGTGTAGGTTCTGAGGAATCAGAATTTGTTGTGGAGCCGTGGCCAACAATAATCAGCGTTGCACTAATAGGCTCTTGGCAAGCTTTGTTATGAGGCGAAGGGTTCATGCTCAGGTAAGTTTTTCAACCTAATGAGCCGGAGGAATTACTCTTCCTATTGACGAAAGCATGCGCGCGCCATAGCGAGCTGCGCCTAAAAGTCCAGCATCATCATTGAGGAGGACGCATAGCGGCATTGTTTCCATTAGAGGGCGCATCCTACCTTTATTTAAGAAAGATTCTAAAAAAAGAGGGCGTCGTAAATGTTCTAAAATTTGTCGAGGAATTCCACCAGCAAGAAACACGCCGCCAGTAGCCATTGTCTTGAGTGCTAGATTGCCAGCTTCTGCGCCTAAGACTCGAGTGAAAATATCCATCGTGTCACGACAAAGTGAGCAAGAACCATCGCGCGAGTGTTGATCAATAATCGCATTAGCATCATTGTTGAACATCTTTGCTGCAATCGATGGCTTTTCTTTGCCACGTCCTGTATCACGTAAAAAGCGATAGATATTGGTAATTCCCATACCGGCAATAACGCGTTCGCAACTCACACTTCCATATTCTTTACGAAGGAAATCAAGTAGCGCTGATTGAACTTCATCGGTCGGGGCAAAGTCTGCATGGCCACCTTCTGTGGCCCAGGGAAGATGTTTTTTTCCATCCCAGAAAAGTCCAGCTTCGCCAAGCCCTGTGCCAGGTGCAATAACACATTGGTTGCTTGCTGAGGAGCCAGTGCCTGCTTGTAGCAAAAGAAAATCACTGTGACGAAGTTCCCCTGTTCCGTAGGCGATTGCTTCTAGATCGTTGAGGATTTCTACACGTCCAACACCAATGAGACTAGGAAGCGCATGGACATCAATCAACCAGTGAAGGTTTGTTGCATGAACGAGGCCATTAATATTGGGTCCGGGAACGCCAAAACAGGCAGTAGCGATAGTGCCAGGAATGTCTCCTTTATGAAGAAAGGCGTTAATTGCTTCATGAAAAGAGTTGAAATTAGCGCTAGGAAAACGATCTGAGCGAAGACGCTTTAATACGCCGCTTTTTGGGTTGGTGAGACTGAAAAGAGCGACACGAAAATTTGTTCCTCCGAGGTCTCCAGCAAGAATGAGCTTAGCGTTTTTAGACATAGATAATTTAAATGAGTAAAAAAAATGTTCTGAAAGGTTTATTTTAAAATGGATGATCGCTTTTTTAGTCCCTAATTAAACTTCACAATTTGAGCTGATAAAATATCTGAATCAGCCAGGAGCTTCTTAATAAGAGTATCTTCTGGTGTAGAATCAAGATTCATTAAGGTAAGAGCGGCACCACCAACTTCATTACGACTAAGTGACATGCTTGCAATGTTAATTTTGCTTTCGCCAAAAAGAGAACCAAGATGCCCAACAATTCCAGGACGATCTTTATTTTCAATTAAGAGAATAACACCCGCAGGAAGGCCTTCAATGAAGCGATTGTTGACGGTGACAATGCGTGGTTTGGATCCATAAAAAGTGGCTCCCACCGACGCGCTCTTACTATCTTCGTGAACGGTGACTTCCATGAGGTCGGTAAATTCTCCAGCGCCACTTTCACGAGATTCCAAAATTTCTAAGCCCATGCTTTCTGCGAACGCAGGCGCATTGACAGAGTTGACTTCATGGCCATGAATATGACGAAGAAAGCCGGTAATCAAAGCTCGTGAAACAGCAGTCATATCTTGCTCAACGATGCGACCGCTATAACGAATCTGAAGTTTTTCGGCACGCTTGGGAGCTGTTTGTGCGAGGAACTGTCCAAGACGATCGGCAAGATTAATCCATGGAGCGATCGTTTTCAGAGTTTTTGCATCAATGTTGGGCATGTTGACGGCATTACGAATCTCTCCCTCAAGCAAAGCAGCACGTACTGATTGTGCAATTTCAATGCCGACCATCTCTTGTGCTTCTGCAGTCGATGCCCCGAGATGTGGTGTTAAAACAAGGTTATCTAAGCTGCGAAGAGGCCAATCTTTAGTTGGTGGCTCCACCTCAAAAACATCAAGTGCAGCCGCAGCGATAACTCCCTCGGCGAGTCCTTCGGCTAACGCTGTTTCATCAATGAGACCACCGCGTGCACAATTCACAATGCGTACTCCCTTTTTTAAAAGCGGAAGCTCTTTGCGACCGATCATGTGTTTTGTTTCCTCAGTCAGTGGCATGTGAACCGTGATAAAATCAGCTCTTGGAAGCAGGTCATTTAAGTTTTCGACAACTTCCACTTGCAATGAGCGAGCTTTGGTTACAGAAAGGTAAGGGTCATAAGCCAGCACTTTCATGCCAAATGCAATCGCGCGGCGTGCGACCTCTGTCCCAATGCGGCCCATGCCAAGAATTCCTAGCGTCTTGTTGTAGAGCTCAACACCTTCAAATTTTTTGCGATCCCATTTGCCGGCCTTCATCGAGGCAGAAGCCTGAGGAATATTGCGAGCGATCCCTAAAAGGAGGCTAAAGGCGTGTTCGGCGGTGGAGATCGTATTGCCACCAGGTGCATTCATAACGATGACACCATGCTTTGTTGCTGCTTCAACATCGACATTATCAACACCAACGCCTGCACGGCCGATTACCTTCAATGATTTTGCTGCAGCTAAGAGGGCAGGAGTCACTTTTGTTTGGCTTCGTACAACAAGTGCTGCACAATCAGGAATCAGCTTGATCAGCTCTTCCTCCTTAAGGCCGATGTTAACGATGACTTCTAACAAACCACCGGAGGCCATTTCTTCAACTCCTTTTGAGGAGATAGGATCAGCGACAAATACTTTTGGAAGAGCTTTCATTTTAAAAAATTGATTGAAGAAGTTGAGTCTTTACTTTTTGAAGGATCAAAAACTCTAGCTAAGAGGTGGCTTTAAGGAAATCTATAAAATAAAAAAAAGAATAGAGGTATACAATTCGCGTGCGAGTTTTAGGTTTGTTACGATGGATTTTTTGTTTTCAGCAAGTTCCCGCCTTCGCGGGAATGAGTGAGGATTGAAGCGCTATGCAAGCATAACGTAAGATTCGCGAGCGAAGCTCGAAACAGAAAGGACAAGTAACAAACCTAAAAATCAAACGTGAATGGTATATGTTACAAAAATTGATTGACGAGTTTATTGTCCAAGTGAGTGGTTGGCTTTTTTAAGATTGAAATTCTAAGAATACCAACGTAGTGCTGGACAGCTTTTTTGTCGCTTTTTCAAAAATTTTTAAAACTTTGCCCTATGAAAAAACCTCTCCAGACATTTCTGCTATTAACGTATCTCAGTTTCAGTGGCCTTTTCTTGCCACGCCATAGCGCAATGGGCGCGGAGGCCGGCACATACGCGCAGGGATGGACAAGCGCGTCTGCGTATACGAGCGCGAGCCTCGTCATCGCTACGGAGTATTGTGCTTTTTTAAATCAAACCGCAGCTGCGGATCCCGATCATCTCTACGATGAAGCAATGTCCACCGACTTAGAATCAGCGTGCATCGTGCGCGTTGGCGCACCCGGGCGATGGCATTACGAAGTGATCG
>JBIRBD010000188.1:0-2472 GCA_044326465.1 Chthoniobacterales bacterium | reverse complement strand
TAATCGCGCAACCAATTCCTTTCTCGGGAACGGGCTCCACAACAAGTGATGTGACGTCACTTGCATCAAGCCTGCGCAAGGCGGCATAAAGATTGCAAGCGGCTTCGGAGAGATCTCCGGAAGCACTCAGAATTTCTACCGCACCAAAACCATCTTGTTTTTTTGAAAACGCGAGCAGCCCAATATTTTTTTGAGGCATCATGCCATCGCTATACCAGTTTAGTTTTTTACAAGGAGCATAATGACTTTTTAAAGAACCAGGGGCTTTTCCATCAATGGGGTGTGTTATGACTTTTCCAAAATATTGCAACATCTCAGCAGTGATCGGACCAGGACGCAAAATTTGTAAGATATCATCATGAGGCCACAAAATTGTTGATTCAAGTCCGTGGTGAGATAGGCCACCATCGAGAATTAGTGGAATTTTTCCATCTAATTCAGCAAAAACATCGGCCGCACTTGTAGGACTAATCCGTCCGAAGCTGTTAGCGCTTGGTGCAGCCAGCGGTGCATTGAGCTCGGCTAAAACTCTTCTCATGATGGGATGCGAAGGAATGCGTACAGCGACTGTTTCTAAGCCAGCGGTTATCAAATCAGGAATGGCTGCGGAGCGAGGCAGCAAGAGGGTCAGAGGACCTGGCCAAAATTTCTCCGCGAGCATCATGATCATATCGCGCTCATCAGGTGCAAGGATAGCCACCCGCTCCAGCCACGAAAGGTCGAGCAAATGAACAATAAGCGGATCAGAAAGCGGTCGTTGCTTTGCTACAAAAATCTCAGCGACAGCCTTCCTTGAATAGGCATTTGCCGCTAAGCCATAAACCGTTTCTGTCGGAAGCGCAACGACGCTCTCTTTTTTTAACAAATCAACAGCAACCTCAATTCCTGCCTCGGCTGATAAAATTTTAGTATTCACAAACTCCTTAAAGGATAATTAATTTTTTTTAGAGTTAGGTTTAAGATGAAGCATCTCCAACTTGCAATCTGCTGCCTTACTTGTTTGATGGGATCGATAAACTGCGAGTTGTTTAGCTAAGCGCAAATCGTTTGCTGCTAATATTGCGATTGCAAAAAGCGCTGCGTTTTTTGCACCAGCCTCACCGATGGCAAAGGTCGCAACAGGAATACCAGCTGGCATTTGCACAATAGAGAGCAAGGAATCAATGCCATTGAGAATTTTACTTTTGATCGGAACTCCTAGCACAGGAACCGCTGTTTGAGCTGCCAGCATTCCAGGTAGATGAGCTGCACCACCAGCTCCTGCAATAATAATACGAAGTCCACTTTTCTCTGCTTCGCGTGCGTAGCAGGCCATGGCATCAGGCATGCGATGCGCAGAGAGAACTTTTGCTTCGTAGGCAATGCCAAATTTTTCTAAAATATGAGCCGCCTCCATCATTGTTGGCCAATCTGATTTACTCCCCATAACAACGCTAACAATCGGTTTATAAATAACTTCTGTAGTTGGTGTAGATAATTCCTGGATTAATTTTTCAATAGCCATAAGCATGAAGTCTCTTTTTTTTTGTTTTCTTTGACAATAATGAAAAATTATACAGAATTTAAAACCTTTATGACGGCTGTGATTTATGATGGTCTTGGCAAACCAGAACCTCTCAAACATGCCTTTGCTGGTTTTTGGTCGCGTCGTATTTCTGATGAGCATCGCTTGATTTATCGCGTAGAAAGTAACGCTGTTGAGATTGTTCAACTTCGTTGTCACTATGAACTATAAAATCTCAAACCCAAGCAACCTTGTTCTCATCGGATTCATGGGTTCAGGAAAGACGAGTATTGGCAAACGTCTTGCGCGCAGACTTGGGTATGAATTTTTGGATAGCGATACGCTCATCGAAAAAAAAACCGATCGTAAAATTGCAGAAATTTTTCAAACCGATGGCGAAAAAAAATTTCGCGAGCTTGAATTAGCCGTTTTAAAAGATCTTCTTGGGAGAAAAAAGATCATCCTAGCAACTGGTGGCGGTGCGATTTTGGATCCAGAAAATCAAAAAATACTCCGATCATTCGGAACCCTCCTATGGCTTGATGCGACCGTGGATGTTCTTTTTGATCGTGCCATGCGCGATGGAAAGCGTCCTCTCCTCGAGGTAGAATATCCTCGTCAAACTTTCAATGAGCTACTTAAAAAACGACTTCCTATTTACAAGGCCTTATGCCACATGCGCGTTGACACGACGAGGCTTTCTTATGAGCAAACATTGACAGGCATTCTTGATTCAACCAATGAGTATTTAAAAAATAATATTGCACCGCAAAACAAGTTACCTTTTACTGATCGCCCTGAAAATATGAATTGAATTCCCATTTACGTTTTTAGGATAATATACCATTCGCGTGCGAGTTTTAGGTTTGTTACGATGGATTTTTTGTTTTCAGCGAGGCGGAGAATCGAAGCGCTATGCAAGCATAACGCAAGATTCGCGAGCGAAGCTGAAAATAAAAAGGACAAGT
>JBIRBD010000148.1:0-4367 GCA_044326465.1 Chthoniobacterales bacterium | reverse complement strand
TTTAAAAGATGAATCTTCTGAATAAAATTTTAATTGATCGCGATAGCGATTCTTCCAACCTCTCAACAGCGACATTAGTCGCGACTCAACCCCTCAACTTTTTTTCAACTTTTTTTAACTTATGAATAAAAAAACAATTGTTCTAAAATTCGGCACAGGCGTCTTGGCTAAGCCAGGAGGCTGTGAAATTGACACAGCACAGATTCGACGTTTTGCGAAAGAGATTTCTGCACTAATAAAACAGGGTATTTCTTGTGTTATCGTCAGTAGTGCTGCCATTGCTTCAGGAGTACATATATTGGGCTGGAATAAACGCCCTACGGATATTGCAGGAAAACAGGCGGCGGCGGCTGTTGGACAACCTGCGTTAATGGCTACCTATAAAAAATATTTTTTGCGGCACTGTGTTACCACAGCACAATTACTCTTAACGCATGATGATATTTACAGCGAGCAACGCCGCCATAATGCGAGTGAAACATTGAAGCGCCTTTTGGCTTCACCGAATGTTGTTCCGATTATTAATGAAAATGATTCGGTGGCAACTGAAGAGCTTCGCTTTGGAGATAATGATCAACTCTCTGCGGAAGTTGCAAAACTTGTCGATGCCAAACTTCTTGTATTGGTAACAAGCACCGATGGCCTCATGAGAAAAAATGCATCTCATGAAACGGAGCGTATTCCCACAGTAAAAAATATTGAAGAAGCATTCCAACATGTCACGCCGGACAAAGGAGAACATTCAACCGGTGGCATGACAACAAAATTACAAGCCGTTAGGAAAGCTCTTGCTGCTGATATACCTGCAGCAATTATCAACGGCCGTCTTCCAGATCAGATTGCAGCGGCCTTTGAGGGTAAGGATGTAGGAACGCGCTTTCCCTTGGAATAGAATTCTTTCTAAACTCGCTTCTGCTGATGAAGTGCAAGGAGCCCCTCGGAGCAGAATACCAGTGGCAGGGAGGCCCTCGGATAGACTGCCGTAGGCAACCCGCAAGGGTTAAAGCAGCTGGGCAGCTGCGAGTCAAAAGCCTGAGCCCTCGACGTGGTTTCTTGTCGAATTACGCACTTTTTGAAGCTTGAAATCCCTAACCCGAATATTTCATCCGGTTAAAATATTATGTTAGCTGCACCACGACTAACTAGATTTTCCTAAATTCTTGATCCAAAAAAATCTCTAGCTCTTGAAAAGCAAGTTCAAGCTTTTTCCTTAAGGCAATTTTTTCAGTCTCTTCACCAGCAAGGATTGGCTCTGCGATAATTTTTTGATATTGCTTGGTGAGCTGCTTTTTCGGATTGGTCTTGCCAGAAAGCCAGAGCAGACTTTTACAAAGCTCAATTTTCTGATGAGCCTCATTAATTTTACCTAAGACTGCTTCTTCTGTAGTTTCAGCAGCAGCCAGACGTTTTAATTGTTGGCATTCAAACAGCCTGCAACGCGTGGGGCGGTCTGCATAAATGGAACAGGTTCTAGTATATTGATTAGATGTAAAAAGAAATTTGTTCTTCTCCTCCTTCTTTTCCAAGCAAGAACAAGGCTGTTCAAAAAAATCGTATTTCTTTTTGTAATGAATTAATATCCCATGAGCTTTGAGCTCTTGCGCCGAATCAGTAGGCTGAAGACGCACTGTAGGGAACAACGTTCCATCGCAACAAAGGCCACAAGAATTACAGAGACGCGAGGCTGCCGAATCTATTAACCTTTCTTCTGGCAGCATTGTTGCAAAGCTCAGGTTAATTGATTGGTACTTGTAGAGCGTGCTGTTTTCTTAGCCAACCTACTCTTCCTTGGCCTTGGGGCTCTCTTTTTCACCTCACGCCCAAAACAAAAAGGACAACTTTCTTCAATGACATACCGAGGATCAGCTTGATCTTCCGTAGTTAACGGCATCTGGCATTTAAAACAGAGTATCGTTGAAGTCTCTTGTAGCATAGGATCAACACCAACACGTCGATCAAAAACAAAACATTCGCCATCGTAATGGGCACCACCACATTCTTTGAAATAATCCAGAATACCACCTTCAAGTTGATAAACTTGTTTAAATCCTTCTCGCTCCATAAAGGGCCCTGCTTTTTCACAGCGAATACCACCGGTGCAAAACATGACTAACGGCTGTTCTTTTAGCTCAACTGGCATTTTTTTAACAGCTTCTGGAAATTTACGGAAATGATTGATACCTGCTGGAACTGCTCCACGAAAGGTTCCTAATCTGATTTCATAATCATTCCGTGTATCTAAAAGCGTTACCAACCTTCCCTCATCAAGCCATTTCTTTAAAACAGGTGGCGCAATTTTTTGTGTCGGCGCATTGGTCGGATCAATTCCTTCAATACCGAACGCAATAATCTCTTTTTTTATTTTTATCAACATTCGACGAAATGGTTGCGTATCACTCAAGCTCTCTTTGGCGGTGATTCCTTCCAAGCCTGAAATTTTTCTTAACTCTTCAAGAAATCCATCGGTAGCCTCCCTCACCCCAGCGAGAAAAAAATTAATACCTTCGGGGGAAAGTAAAATCGTCCCTTTTAAATTGAGCTTATGGCAAAACAGGCGTAGCTCTTGTTGTAATGCCTCAAGATTTTTAAGCTCTACAAAACGATAACCAGAGAGATTGATAAAAGTTATGCTCATTACGAATAAAAATAAGGTTTCTGTTACGCTAAAATTGAGGTGGAAAGGTTAAGTCAGGTAGTAGTTTACCTTCCCTTGCAAAAAGACAACAGATATTTTTAAACAAAGATGAACCCAATTCCGCTTGATCTTGGTACTCTTTACTTCCTAGCGTTATAACTCTTGACATGCTATAAAAACTTATGAGACCTGATAAATTTACCATAAAAATGCAAGAGGCGCTTAGTGGCGCACTCGATACCGCTTCAAAATTTGGTCAGCAAGAAATCACCAATGACCATTTTTTACTCACGCTCTTGGAGCAGAGTGACGGTCTGACGCGACCGTTGCTTGAAAAAATGGGAGTAACTGTCGTAAGACTCGCACAACAGTTGGAATCGCAGATCGCTTCGCATCCACGTGTCCATGGAGCTTCACAGCCTTTTGTTGGAAATGAACTCCGCAAAACTATTGATCGTGCAGAGAGCGATCAGGAAAAATTAAAAGACGAATTTCTTAGCGCAGAGCATTATCTTTTGGCACTCAGCGAAGAAAAAAACAGGACCTCAGAGCTTTTGAAAAAAGAGGGTGTAACCCGCGATAAGCTGATGAAAGCTCTCGTTGAAGTCCGCGGCAACCAACGCGTCACCGACCAAAGTCCGGAAGGAAAATATCAGACGCTCGAAAAATATGGACGCGATTTAACAGAGCTTGCCCGCAAAGGAAAAATTGATCCCGTTATCGGTCGTGATGAAGAGATTCGTCGTACGATGCAAGTCTTATCGCGCCGTACCAAAAACAACCCTGTGCTCATCGGCGAGCCTGGCGTCGGAAAGACTGCTATTGTAGAAGGACTTGCGCGCCGTATTATCAGCGGCGATGTGCCTGAGTCGTTAAAAAATAAAAAACTAATCGCGATGGATCTGGGCTCGATGATTGCCGGTGCAAAATTCCGTGGCGAATTTGAAGATCGTCTCAAAGCTTTTCTTAAAGAGGTAACCGACTCGCAAGGAGAGATTATTCTTTTCATTGATGAGCTCCATACGATCGTCGGAGCTGGCGCTGCAGAGGGTTCCGTTGATGCCTCAAACTTACTCAAACCTCAGTTAGCGCGTGGCGAGCTTCGCACCATTGGTGCAACGACGCTTAATGAATATCGCAAATATATTGAAAAAGATGCCGCGCTTGAGCGTCGCTTCCAGCCTGTGATGGTGAACGAACCGAGCGTGGAAGATACGATTGCCATTTTGCGTGGGCTCAAAGAACGGTACGAAGTGCATCATGGCGTCCGCATCCAAGATGCAGCTTTGGTTGCAGCGGCAGTGCTATCGCATCGTTACATCTCCGATCGCTTTTTGCCAGACAAGGCGGTCGACTTGATTGATGAGGCTGCCTCGCGTTTGAAAATTGAACTTGAGTCGATGCCGACCGAGATTGATCAAAGCGAGCGCCAAATCATGATGCTCGAAATGGAACGTCAGGCTTTGCGCAAAGAAAAAGATGCCGCCAGCAAAGAGCGTCTTGCGAAGTTGGAAAAAGAACTCGCTGAAATTAAAGAATCCTCATCGGCGCTCAAGGCTCGTTGGTTGAAAGAAAAAGAGGAGATCGGCAAGTCGCAAAAAATTAACGAGCAGATCGAAGCTTTAAAAAACAATCTCGCGGAAGCGCAACGTCGTGGTGATTTTTCCAAAGCGAGTGAAATTCAATATGGCCGCATTCCAGAGCTCACCGCGCAACTTGAGGCTCACAATGC
>JBIRBD010000001.1:0-41762 GCA_044326465.1 Chthoniobacterales bacterium | reverse complement strand
GCTTGGTCTAAAAATGATTTTTAAAACGGCGAAGCATACCTGGAAGGTACGTTAGCCGGTTGAAAAATCATTTTGAGGCTGAGCATATTGCGCTAATTTATAACGAACCATTGCCGTTTTTAGGGTTAAGCATTAAGTTATTGAAAACACTTTAAATAATTTTTTTCTCGTTCACATAATGCCGTCAACTTAAGAGAAAATGTGTTAACTATATTCTCTTCTTTTTGTCGAAGACCTATTCAAACCTGGTGCCTCTAGCCCCTTGCCGTCACTTATTTCCTTAAGTTGATACCATTGAGGGTTACCCATCCCTATTTTGCATCAGTTAAAGCATATTGGAACAATATGGTGAATATTCATCAGATGTACCATTTGCGTGCGAGTTTTAGGTTTTTTTACTTCGACTCCCACTAGCGATCACGCTAAAAAGGAGGGCTTATGAAATTAAACTCTATCGCTTTTCTTCTCGCTCAAGCAGCACCTGCAGGAGCATCTGCCAATCCGATGATGCAGCAAATTCCGTTCATGCTTTTCATCGGTGTGATTTTTTACTTCTTGCTGATTCGTCCGCAGCAAAAACAAAAAAAGGCCCATCAACTATTAATCAGTTCACTCAAGACGGGAGATAAAGTTGTTACAAGCAGTGGCATTCATGGCATTGTTGCGAATGTTAAAGATCGAACTTTTTTACTCAAAATTGCTGACAATGTAAAAATTGAATTTGATCGTGCAGCGGTAACCAGCATTGAGCGAGACAAAGAAGAAGAAATCTAACCGCTCTAGAAAGTCAAAATCTTTGCTATAAAAAAACTCCTAACATCAAATCCATGACGCCGCTGCTTACTTTTTTTATTGGGCTTTTTCTTCTCGGACTTTTTGCTTGGTATTTTATTGCCGAGAGTGATGTTCGTAAACGCTGGCTAGGCCTTCTGTTGACACTGTTGCTCGTGACATTTTGTTTTCAATTAACAACGCCAACGTCGGAAAAAATTCGTCTCGGCCTCGATCTTCGTGGCGGCACATCGTTTTTGTTGCGCCTTATTCCCCAGCCTGGGCAAAAGATCACCACTGACATGTTACAACAGGCTGTAGAAGTTATTCGCAAGCGCGTCGATCAATTTGGTGTCGGTGAGCCGGTCATTGCGCCGCAAGGTTCTGAACGAATCCTCGTGCAAATTCCAGGTCTCAACCCTGCGCAAATCGAGGCAACGCGTGAGACACTCAAGCGCGTCGCAAAGTTAGAATTTTCTCAAGTCTATCCAGGTAATGAAAGCTTGATTGCCGAAATTGAAAAAGGGGAAGCAATGATGCCTCCTGGCTACGAAATTAAAACCTTTATCGCTCGCAACAAAGAAGAGGGACCACTACAGCGGTTGCTCGTCAAAAAAAATGCAGCTATTGCTGGAGAGCATGTGACAAAAGCCTACGCTTTTTTTGACCAAGGGGGCTATGGGGTCTCTCTTTCAATGGATGGCGAAGGCTCCGCTAAGTTTTTTGAAGTAACTTCAGAGCTTGCACCACATCGTGGAAGGCTTGCTATTTTATTGGATGGAAAAATTCAAAGTGCTCCTGAAGTAAAAAACCCGATTCCTGGTGGACAAGCTCAAATCACCGGTCACTTCAGCGATGCTGAAGCACGTGAACTTGCCAGTGCTCTCGAAAACCCATTGCGCACGCCGGTCGAAATTGAAGAGACGCGCAGTGTCTCACCAACGCTCGGAGCTGATTCTATTAGGGCTGGCGTTGTTTCAGGATTGCTTGGTCTTGGACTCGTGATGTTATTTGTGCTTATTTATTATCGCCTTGCAGGCTTAATTGCGCTTGTTGGATTGGGCATCAACATCATTTTGCTTTTTGGAATGATGAGCATGTTTCATTTTGTTCTGACGCTACCTGGTATTGCCGGTATTATTTTAACAATTGGTCTTGCTGTGGATTCTAATGTCCTTCTCTATGAGCGGCTTCGAGAAGAACTAGCCTCAGGCAAGACGCTCGCGCCAGCCATTCAAGGCGCTTATAGCAAGGCGTTCAGCGCGATCTTCGATGCTAATGCTACGACACTCATTACGGCCGGAATTCTTTTCTGGCAGGCCTCTGGTCCGGTGCGAGGATTTTCGATCACGCTTGTCCTGGGTGTTATCGCCTCGCTCTTCTCCGCCGTACTTTTTACACGCACTGCCTTCCGCTGGATGATGGCTAAGGGAGAATTAAAACGCTTAACAATGGCTGATTTTGCCTTCAAAAAGCAGTTTCAATTTTTGAAACATCGCCATACAGCGATCATTATTTCGCTCCTCTTTTTTGTCGGATCGTTTGTGATTTTTGCAAAACGGGGCGCGAATAATTTTGGTATCGATTTTCGTGGTGGCGATCTTTTAGTTCTTGATACACAACCCGCACTCACGGTTGCAGAGGTTCGTCAAGCGCTGATCCCACTTAAACTGAGCGAAACCACAATTCAAAATGAACTAACTGGTGGAAAGCAGATGATGATGGTCCGGAGTGCAGAAGATACATCGAATAAAATTCTGCAGCAGCTTCAAGGGAGTTTTCCTAAGACAAATATCATTCCAGTACAACAAGAAAAAGTCGGAGCGCAGATCGGCCGCGAGTTTGCTCGCAAAGCCTTTCTGGCACTTGGCCTTGGAATGATTGGAATTTTATTTTATGTCTCCTTCCGCTTCGGACTTTCGTTTGCGGTTGGTGCTCTCGTTGCTTTATTACACGATGTGATTATCACCGTGGGCCTGTTTTCCTTGCTTGGTGGTGAATTGTCGCTCGTGATGGTCGGTGCTATTTTAACGATCGCTGGATATTCGATTAACGACACAATTGTTGTTTATGACCGTATTCGTGAAGGTCTGCGTCATCAAAAAAGCGGAACAGTAGAAAGTCTCATGAATCGTAGCATTAATGAAACCCTAGGCCGCACCATGCTTACTGGTGGCATGACATTGCTTTCGGTCGCTGCGCTTTTCTTTTTTGGAGGAGCGGTGCTCAAAGATTTTGCTTTTGCTATTCTTCTTGGAATTTTAGTCGGAACTTACTCCTCAGTCTTCGTCGCCTCACCCATTGTGCTCTGGTGGTCGAGGTGGAGTGGAAAAAAATTACAATGATTAGAGCTAAAGACTGTTTCTAATAGCGTATTAGCACCCTACTCTAAACAGCGACGAAATAGCATCACTACAATTCCTGTCATTCCCGCGAAGGCGGGAACCCAGGCTACTCTAGAACTGGAGCCGAGTGGATTTATTACAAGCGGCACTTTGCGAAAAAAATTCCTGTAACCTGTAGCCTGTAGGCTGTAGCCTTCACTGTTATGAAAATAATAGTAACCGGTGGCGCAGGATTTATTGGAAGTGCACTTATTCATGCGCTCAACGAGCGAGGCGAAACAGAAATTCTTGTGACGGATGTTTTGCTTGATGAAGAGAAAAAACAGCATCTTCGCCCGCTCAAGTATACAGAATATCTTTCGGCAGATGCTTTGCTAAAAGCTTTGGATAAAAATCCGTTATCGCTACAAGGTATTAAGACGATTTTTCATTTAGGAGCCTGTTCTTCGACGACAGAAACGAATCGCGATTATTTGATGGAAAATAATTTTGAGTATACAAAGCGTTTGGCTGAGTGGGCCTTGCTGCGTGATGTACGATTTGTCTACGCAAGTTCTGCAGCCACTTATGGCGACGGTTCCGAAGGAATGAACGATGGCATCGAGAAAATAGAAAAATTGAGGCCGCTTAATTTGTATGGAGAATCAAAACAACTTTTTGATCTCTATGCCCGTGAAATGGGGTGGTTCGATCGCATCGTTGGGTTAAAATATTTTAATGTCTTTGGACCAAACGAAGGTCACAAAAAAGAGATGCGTAGCCTTGTTTCTAAAGCCTATGAGCAAATCATGGAGACAGGAAAAGTACGTCTTTTCAAAAGTTACCATTCTGATTATCGCGATGGTGAGCAGGTGCGCGATTTTGTTTATGTTAAAGATGCTGTTGCAATGACGCTTCATCTTGCTGATACCAAAAGCGCAAAAGGACTTTTTAATATCGGCACTGGCAAACCCCGCACTTGGATTGCTCTTGCAACAGCTTTATTCAGAGCACTTGGCCGTGAGCCGGCGATTGAATTTATCGAGATGCCTGAAAAACTTCGTGATCAATATCAATATTACACCTGTGCTGACATCTCACTTCTGAAAGCGACAGGCTATATGGAAAAAACGACATCGCTCGAACAGTCTGTTAGCGACTATGTTAGAAACTATCTCATGACCGGAAAGCATCTTGGTGAAGAGTAATTTTTTTCAACGTTTAACCTAAAAAACGGATACCTTCTTTTACGCCAGTTCACCAGCATCCAAGCGGCTTTTGCGGGCCTGGCGATACAAGATAAATGGAATGATGCAGCAAATGCAGATACCAGCAATAATGAGTGTTTCGTAAGTCATTAAATTTCCGACGGGAATTTGACTAGGTGGAAAAAATCCAACGACCATAGTGAAAAGACACCCTGCCATTCCTAATCCGCACACCAGCCATAAGCCTGGTTTTCCGCCTGGTATTGTGAAGGTCCGTTTTACCTCAGGATATTTGTAACGAAGCTTTATAGCCGTCATAAACATCGCAAAATAAAACATCAGTTGCAAAATTGCAGCAACATCTGTTAAGAGCCAGAAGCTACTACTGATGCTCGGCATCAAAAAGAAAACAGCGCACAAAAGCGTAAAAATAGCTCCTTGAATTAAAAGAATAGCAACAGGCATCTGATGTTTATTTTTGAATGCCCAGCTTTGAGGCAAGCATCTATCGTGGCTTGCAATTAACAGGCTTCTGCTTGGTCCCAAGATCCAGGCATTAGAGACACCAAGCGAGCTGAGGATGATTAAAAAGGCCAAGATAGGCATCAACCAGGTCATATGAAACGTGGTAAAGAAAACCTGAAACGCTTGCAATAAGGCAGTAACAAGATCGATCTGTTGCTGGGGAATCACTAAGGCGATAGCTAAGGATGATAATATCAACGTGGATAAAATAATCAGAGCCGACCAAAAAATAGCCTTAGGATAATTGTGCTGTGGATTTTCAACATCCCCTGCATGGACGGCCGACATCTCCATGCCCGTCAAACCATAGAGCATTGCTGTTAATAAAACCAAATTATTGATGTTGCTGAGGTCAGGAAGAAAACTATGCCAGTCAAGGTGAATGGAAATCGGTTTTCCCATCATCATCCAAATACCAGCGAGAACCGTAACTAAGATCATGGGGATAATAGTTCCTGCTATTGCCGCAATATTACAAAAAAATGAAGAAGCATGAATCCCCCAAAAATTAATAATAGTCGCAGCCCAGAAAAAAATAAAAACGACAATCAACATATAGAAAGGATTGTTGACGAGGTTTTGATTGATGCAATAAGCGAGCGTCGCTGCAATAAACGACATTATTGTCAGAAACCAGAGGATGTTATTAAACCATTGCAACCAGATCGTAAAAAAACCCCATTTTTTCCCGAAAGCCTCACGCGTCCAAACGTAGATACCCCCGGTCTCAGGCCAGCCTGTGGCAAGTTCCGCGGAGACAAGTGCTAAGGGAACAAAGAAAACAAGTCCAGCCGCTAAAAAATAAAAGACCAAAGAGAATCCATATTCTGCACTAGTTGATAATGTTTTCAGGCTATCAATGGCAATGACATTCATCATTACGAGGCTGAAAACGCTTAATGTTTTTTTCTTAGTCGGATTCATTGGGAAAGCGTTGTTAAATATTAACTTTTAAAAGAATATCTGTGATTAGCTACGAAGCTAGATTAGTAGTTTTTAACGTGAACAAAGCAAGAAAATTATCTAGATGTAATAAATCAATAGTGTCAAGGCTATGCATGGAGGGCAAACACTTACTTAGGCCTTCTCTTTTTGTTGAGAACTTGCCAGCCAGAGTGCAAAGAGGATCAGTAGCAATGAATAAATTAGGGAAGTGGTTAGCTTTTCGCCGCTGAAGGTAATCCCGATAAATGCACCGATTGGTGGGACCAGATAATTCGTCATGGAAGCAACAGTAGGCCCTGCTCTGTTGATCAATATTACAAAAAGAGTATAGGCCGATCCGCTGCAAAAAATACCGAGTAATACCACCCCCATTAAAGCCGAAAAAGAGCAATGAAAAGAAGTGATCATCCACGGTTTTGTAAGCCAGAATGAAAGCGGTAAAAGAGTGACGAGAGCTCCTAAAAGAATTCCTTGCGTAGAGCGAATGGGAGCTAAGCTAGAACCCAAGCGAACTTTGATTAAGAGCATCGAAATTGCAAAACAGAGAGCAGAAGTTAAAACAGCTAGCACGGGAACGAGCATAAAATGGCCTTCTGCGGATGAGGAAGACATAATGTCCAATCCCACTCTGAGAAGAACAACAATGCCAAAAAAACCAAGAATAACACCAGCTACTTTTTTTGCTGTTAGCCTATTCTCCTTCATAAAAAGAGCCTCTAGCAAAATCGTAAATAATGGAACAGAGCCAATGAGAATAGCTGTAACACTACTGGCAATCTCTCTTTGGGCCCAGCCGACAAAGACACACGGAATCGTTCCTTCCAATAAACCAATGAGAATAAAATCAGGAAAGCAACTCCAGAAAGAACGTTGTTGACGATTTGAACAGGCTGATGTTTTAACACCTGTGGCAAGTAAAATGGTCAGCACAATTGCTCCAATGCTTATTCTTCCTACTGCAATTGCAGGTGCAGAAAAACTTTCCAGTGCAAGCTTGGTGAAAAAATATTGGGATCCCCAAAGGATGCCGGCGCCAAAAAGCAAAAGATAATTAATGAGGATGAAAAGAGATAGTTTTTCCACAACAACTCTTAAACTTCTTTTCACTGCCGCAAGGACATAAATCATTGCGACCGATTTTCGGAACTTCGCGTTGAATTGTAAAGGCTTTTGCAAATTCTTGATCAGCTTTTTGCTGTTCGGCAGCATTGCTATCTTGCGCAGAATTTTCTGGATATCCTCCAGAAGGTGATGATTGCTGCAATAAAAGTTCAGGCCCTGTGAGCTTATGGGGTAACGTGGCCAATAGCGTTTCAAAAGACTGCAACGTGCTCACACTTCGAAAAAGATTATTAAGAACTTCATCTTTGATGTTTTGCATCAAGTCGACAAACATCGTGTAAGCCTCTGTTTTATATTCGGTAAGAGGATCTTTCTGCCCGTAAGCACGGAGGTTAACAGCATCACGCAAGCCATCCATTGCGTAGAGATGCTCCTGCCAAAGTCGATCAATAGCATTCAAAATCACATAACGTTCCAAGCCACTCCGAGCAGCATTATCTTCGAATCCTGTTTTTTTGTCATAGGCAGCAACTAATATCTCCGTTAAAAACTGACTATTCTCCTCAACACTACGCTCTGAAAAATTGGCTTTCTCCGCGGTAAGCCCAAGTGGAAACGTATTGTTGATCCATTGCAAAAGCCCCAAAACATCAGGCTGCTCGTCATTTTGCACTTCTAAAAAGGCGCTCACTTTTTTAGGAACCACTTCCGCAATAACTTCGTGAATCATTTGCCGTGGGGCCTCTGAATCCATTACTTCATTGCGATAACTATAAACAATCTCCCGTTGTTGATTCATGACATCGTCATATTCCAATGTGCGACGACGCGCTAAATAGTTCCGCTGCTCAACCCTCTTCTGTGCTGTCTCTACGCTACGATTGAGCCATGGATGTTCAAGCTCTTCTCCCTCCTTGATACCAAAGGTCTCCATGATTTTTGTCATACGATCGCTTGCACCAAAATTTCGCATGAGATCATCTTCAAAACTAATATAAAAACGAGAAAGTCCTGGATCACCTTGACGCGCACAACGCCCTCGGAGCTGCCGGTCAATGCGCCGTGACTCGTGACGCTCGGTGCCAAGTACAAAAAGGCCACCCAGGTCAGCGACCCCCTCACCCAATTTAATATCGGTACCACGACCTGCCATGTTCGTAGAAATAGTGACCCCTCCACGCCAACCTGCGCGCGCGATGATCTCGGCCTCTTGCTTATGAAATTTTGCATTCAGAACTGCATGCGGAATTTTTTCTCGCTTGAGCATGCGACTCACGAGCTCAGAAGCCTCTACACTCGCTGTTCCAACAAGTACAGGTTGCCCTCTACCATGAGAAATTTTTATCTCCTCAATGACTGCCGCATATTTTTCACGTCGTGTTTTATAAATGCGATCGTTTTGATCAACCCTACAAACAGGCTTATTCGTTGGTATCACCGTTACATCGAGGTTATAAATATCGTGAAACTCATTGGCTTCGGTCTCCGCAGTTCCCGTCATTCCTGCAAGTTTTTCGTAAAGCCGAAAATAATTTTGAATGGTAATCGTTGCCAGCGTCTGGGTCTCGCGGTCAATCTGCACCCCCTCTTTCGCCTCGACGGCTTGGTGAAGTCCATCGCTCCATCGACGACCTGCCATCTTACGTCCGGTGAAAGTATCAACAATGATCACCTTGTTTTCTTCGACGACATATTCAACATCCTTTTCATAAAGGCAGTAGGCCTTGAGCAGCTGCGTAATATTGTGGATCCTCTCTGCTTGCGTATCACAATGTTGTTGACGCGCCTGCTTCTGCATCTCTTTTTCTGAAGGACTCAGCGTGACATCATTTTCAATGTCGGCAAATTCCGTTAAGAGATCGGGCAAAACAAACGCATTCGGATCCTCAGGATTCAAAAAATTACGCCCGAGCTCCGTGAGATCAGCGTCATGCTGTCGCTCCTCGATCGTAAAAAATAATTCCTCTTTAAGTTTCACTAACGCATCTTTGGAACTATCTTGGTAAAAAGAGAGCTCCGCTTTATCGATGAGCTTACGCATCTCATGATCTTCCATCACCCGAAGAAGTCCTTTATTCCTAGGCTGGCCGAGTTTTACTTTAAATAAGAGCAAGCCGACTTTTTCCTTCCCTCCTTTTTCTCGAAGCTCCTTCGCCTCATTGATCAACCGCGTGCAAAACATCGACTGATTGCGTACGAGCTGTGCAACGAGCGGTTTGAAGCGATCATACTGGTGCGTTGAAATTGTTGCAGGCCCACTAATGATAAGAGGAGTACGCGCTTCATCAATTAAAATAGAATCGACCTCATCAACGATGGCAAAATAATGCCCACGCTGCACTTGCTGACCACGGCTTGTGGCCATGCCGTTATCACGAAGATAATCGAATCCAAATTCACTGTTCGTGCCATACGTAATATCGCATTCATATTGTGCGCGACGTTCTTCAGGTGACTGATCATGCTGGATGATACCAACGGTGAGTCCAAGAAATGCATAGAGCTGCCCCATACATTCTGCATCACGTCTAGCGAGATAGTCATTAACGGTGACAAGATGAACACCACGACCGGCGAGTGCATTCAGATAAATAGGAAGCGTCGCAACCAAGGTTTTTCCCTCACCAGTGGCCATTTCGGCAATACGCCCATGATGAAGTACAATGCCTCCAACAAGCTGCACATCAAAGTGCACCATGTTCCAAGTCATTTCTTGATCACAAACTAAAAATTTCTTTCCACACAAACGACGAGCTCCATTTTTTACAAGAGCAAAAGCCTCTGGTAACAAAGCCTCAAGTTGTCGCTCAAGTTCCTCATGATCGGTGATGCCTGCGAGTTGCTGTTTCCAGAATGCCGTCTTTTCGCGCAAGGCTTCCTCAGGCAATGTTTGAAAACCCAATTCTATTTCATTAATACGCTTCACTATCGGCACCATGCGCCGAATTTCGCGTTGGTTTTTAGAACCAATAATTTTTTTTGTGATCCAGTTGAACATTAATTAGGAGATAGAAGATGGAAGATAGGAGTTTTTTTACGAAATCTAATACTAACAAAACCTAAAAATCAAATGCGACTGATGTATACTCATCACAAATAAAAATTAGGATAAATGATAAAGCAACAGATTGTTGATAAATGATGAGATTGTAATCGTCTTACGAAGCAATACTCCTATCTTCTATCTCCGATCTCTTATCTTCTATCTCCGATTTCCTATCTTCTATTTCACTTACAACCCTAGCAATTGCCTGAAGTTTTTCACTAGCGTGAAGATTAATTAATTTTACGCCCATGGTATTACGGCCTGTTTCGCGAATTTCGGCAACACGCGTTCGGACCATTTGGCCGCCGGTTGTAATTAGCATCAGTTCGTCATGATTAGTAACCGCCAAGGCACCAACGACAAGACCTGTTTTATCACCAGTCTTCATGGTGATAATTCCTTTGCCTCCCCGTGATTGCGTCCGATAATCATCAAATACTGTCCGCTTGCCGATACCATTTTCGCCGGCAACAAGCAACATGGCATCATTGGAAACGATGGCTATAGCGACAAGCGTATCTCCTTTTGCAGGACGGATACCCCAGACTCCAACGGTGTTGCGTCCTTGATCGCGCAATTCTTCTTCACTAAAACGAATGCTTTGCCCTTCTTTGGTGACGAGCACCACTTCATCGTGACCGTTAGTGAGGACAGCGTTAATGAGCTCATCTCCTTCTTCAATTTGAATGGCAATGATCCCTCCTTTGCGAATGTTTGCAAAATCACCAAGGTTCGATTTTTTAACAATACCGCTACGAGTTGCAAAGAAGATGTGAAAATTCGGATCCCACGTCGTATCGACAGCACCAACGCCACCGCTGTTTTTGGATTGAATGCGCAATGTCGCTGCAATTTTCTCACCTGGCTGTAGATTAAGGATATTGGCTATGGAGCGGCCTTTTGAGGTACGGCTCATTTCTGGAATTTCATAAACACGCTCAACGTAACAGCGCCCACTCTTGGTAAAGAACACTAAATAGTCGTGGGTACTCACGGTGAAAAGATGTTCTACAAAATCATCTTCATCTGTTTCACTAGAAGCCTCGCGCGTTGTCATGCCAATTACGCCTTTGCCACCGCGCCTCTGCGCGCGATAGGAGCTTACGGCCGTCCGTTTAATAAATCCCTTATGCGTGATAGTAATGATCGAGCCTTCATTAGCAATAAGATCTTCAATAGAAATTTCTCCTTCCTGAGAAATAATTTCGGTTAACCGTGGACGACCATGTTTTGCTTTGATTGCCAAAAGCTCTGATTTCATCAGGCTAAGCACCCGCTCCTCACTATTTAAAATATCGATGAGGTCGGCAATAACTTTTAACAACTCCGTATATTCCGCGATGATTTTATCACGCTCGAGACCGGTTAATTGATAGAGGCGTAGTTCTAAAATTGCATCGACTTGCGCCTCACTCATCAAGTAGCTGCCGTCGGTCAAACGCTCTGCATGACGCAGAAAAATTCCAAAATGCTCGACTTGTTTTTTCGTAAATTCAAACGCAAGTAATTTTACTTTTGCTTCCTCGCGGTTGACGGAATCACGAATGATCTTAATGAATTGATCGATGTTAGCCAGTGCAATGAGATAACCTTCGAGTTTCTCGGCCCGCGCTTCTGCCTGATTCAAAAGAAAACGGGTGCGGCGCAAGATTACTTCACGACGATGTTCAATGAAGCATGCAATTGCTTCTTTGAGCGAGAGAAGTTTTGGACGACCACGATCAATCGCCAGCATTGTTACTGAAAAGGAGGATTCCAGCGCGGTATACTTGTAAAGATTATTGATGACGACTTTTGGAATCGCATCCCGTTTCAGTTCCACAACGACGCGCGTATTTTCATCCGATTCATCGCGAATCGCGCTGATTTCTGGAATTGTTTTTTCGTTAACAAGTCCTGCAATTTTTTCAACTAGTGTTGCGCGATTGACGTTGTACGGAATTTCGGTGATGACGATTTGCTCACGACCGCCTTTGATTTCTTCAATACCAGCACGACCACGAACCTTCACTGAACCGCGTCCCGTCTCAAAATATTGACGAATACCAGTGACGCCACAGAGTTGACAACCCGTTGGAAAGTCAGGCCCTTTCATAAAGTGCATGATCTCATCGAGCGTGATTTCGGGCTGATCAATTTGCGCACAAATTGCATCGATCGCTTCACTCAAATTATGAGGCGGCATGTTTGTTGCCATACCAACAGCAATACCAGTACCACCATTAACAAGAAGATTTGGGAATGCCGCAGGAAAGACGGTTGGCTCTTCTCGTGTATCATCATAGTTTGGAACAAAGTTCACTGTGTCATGTTCCATGTCTTCCATGAGCAACGCGCCAAGCGGCCTCAGACGAGCTTCCGTATAACGCATTGAGGCTGGAGGATCACCTTCTACAGAACCGAAATTTCCTTGACCTTCGATCAATGTCTCACGCATCGCCCAACGCTGTGCCATGTGAACAAGCGTTGGATAAATTGCTTGATCGCCGTGAGGATGATAATTACCCATCGTCTCACCGACGATTTTTGCGCATTTAAGATGTTTGCGTGTCGGCATGACACCGAGCTCATGCATGGCGTAGAGAATACGTCGTTGGGAGGGTTTGAGACCATCGCGCGCATCAGGAAGTGCCCGCGAAATAATAACCGACATGGAGTAGTCGAGGAAGGACCGCGACATTTCCTCAGAAACATCGATGAGCTCTACTTTTTCGTTTTGGTGGTACATGAAGGCTAAAGAAAAGGGGAAGAAATTTTATTTTTAAACCTAAAAAGGGTGATGGGAGTGATAAAATTAACTTAAAGGCTTAGTCTAAAAATAATTTTTAAAACGGTGAAGCATACCCAATGGGTAGGTAAACCGGTTAAATATTTATTTTGAGCCTGAGCATATTGCGTTAACTTACCACGATCCATTGCCGTTTTCAGCTTAAAGCAGCAAGACAGTATGCGATGATGAAGGAAGTGGGATCAATCATAAACTGAGAGAACCCAGGAAGGCTCTCACGCTACGAGAAAACTTCACCCAAGCTTGATGCCTTGCAAACAAGAGCATAAGGTTCTTTGCAATCTCAAAATTTGGCATCTTTTTGTCCTAATTCTTCGGCTTTTGGCTATAGTCTCGTTTTTTATGAATAAATCTCTGCCACACTACCAAGGTCTCTTTAGCCTTTATGATCCTGTTAATGAACATGATGCTTGTGGCGTTGGCATGGTGGCACAGATTAATGGAGATCGCTCCAATGAAATTCTTCGCATTGGATTGCGTTCTATTTGTAACCTCATGCATCGCGGCGCGCTCGACGCGGACGCGCGTACGGGTGATGGCGCAGGCATCACAACACAACTTCCCTACAAAATTTTCCGCAAGAAAATTGTACGACTTGGTCATCAACTCTATCGCAATGCTGATCTTGGTGTAGGCATGATGTTTTTGCCCCGACAAAATTCCTACGCGCAGGCTCGTGCGAAGGCCATTACCGAAGAAGTGATTGCTAAACGAGGACTTTTTCTTTTTGGCTGGCGCGAAGTTCCTGTGAACGTACAAATCCTCGGAACGAAGGCTCTTTTAACACTTCCAAAAATTGAGCAGGTCCTCGTCGGTCGCCCTCAAGAGATGAACGACGATGATTATGAACGGAGACTTTTCCTCGCTCGCAATGAAATTGAGGATCGCGCCGCCATCGATAAGATCGAAGATTTTTATATTCTTTCCTTCTCTCATCGAATGATTGTTTACAAGGGATTGATGATTTCTGCCTCACTAGAAAAGTTTTTTCCAGACCTCTCCGATTCTGATTTTGAAACAGCCCTCTGCGTTTACCATCAGCGCTACAGCACGAATACTTTTCCAACGTGGCCCCTTGCACATCCGTTTCGCATGCTGGCTCATAATGGTGAAATCAACACTGTGCGGGGGAATCGTCACTGGACAATAGCCCGCGAGGCTGAGCTCAAAGCTGACTTTTGGGGGACTGATATTGATTTGCTAAAACCAATCATTCAGCCTGGAGGATCAGATTCTGCAAGCCTCGACAATGTTTTAGAAGTTCTCACCATGTCAGGCCGTTCACTCCTCCATGCAATGACGATGCTGGTCCCACCAGCTTGGCGTACAGACAAAGAAATTTCCTCTGAGCTTTCTGCGTTTTATGAGTACCACACATGCATTTCTGAACCATGGGATGGGCCTGCTGCTCTCGTTTTTACTGATGGCATAACTGTTGGCGCTTGCCTTGATCGCAATGGATTACGACCTGCGCGTTACGAAATCAGCGAAGATGGAATTTTTATGATTGGCTCCGAAATGGGTGTCAGCGGACTTCCTCAGAGTAGGATCATTGAAAAAGGAGGCCTTGCTCCCGGTGAAATGATTGCCATCAACACCAAAGCAGGCCTGCTTTTACGCGACCATGAAATTAAAAATTCGCTTGCAATCCAACGAAACTATCGCGCGTTGGTTGACCAATATCTTATTCAGATCAAGCCTCTGGAGGCTGATAAGATAAAGCTTCCGGAGGGAGAATGTGATCTTACAAAATTAACGCAGCAGCAAATTTCATTTGGCTACACAAGCGAAGAGCTCACTATGATTTTTAAGCCAATGCTCAACGATGGAGCGGAGGCTGTCGGTTCGATGGGAGACGATACACCACTTGCTGTTCTTTCTCTGCGCCCGCGATTACTTTACACTTACTTCAGCCAACTCTTTGCCCAGGTTACCAATCCTCCGATTGATCCGATCCGCGAACGTCTCGTCATGTCGCTCTTCACCGCACTTGGCTGGAAGCGCAATCTGCTTGCTGAGACACCAGAACATGCAGAACAAATCACGCTCGATTCACCCATTTTATTAAATGAGGAGTTAGAAATTTTAAAAAACATTGGAGGGGTTCATTTGACCGTTACCCTCTCCTCCTTGTGGAATGCAGTCGATGAAGAGAGAGGATTGGAGCCTGCTGTAAGAAAACTTTGTCAACAAGCCGAAGAGGCGATCGACCAAGGTGCACGCATCATTATTTTGAGCGATCGCGGTGTGAACAAACATCAGCTAGCAATTCCTTCGCTCTTAGCAGTGGCGGCCGTACATCATCATTTAATTCGTGCTGGAAAACGAATGAAAGCCAGCCTTGTTTGTGAAAGCGGAGAAGCCCGCGATGTCCACCAAATGGCCTGCCTCATTGGTTACGGCTGTAGTGCTATTAATCCTTATCTTGCTATCGAGACCATCCGTGAGTTGCACGAAAAAGGAACTGTCACCGTTGATTATCCCACAGCTCTTCTTAATTATAAAAAAGCGTTGTCAAACGGCCTCCTCAAAATCATGTCCAAAATGGGCATTTCCGTGATTTCAAGTTATCGCGGCGCGCAGACATTTGAAGCCGTTGGACTTTCTTCTTCCCTGATTGCAGAATGCTTTACTGGCACTTCCTCACAAATTGAAGGTATCGGATTTAAAGAAATTGCCATCGAAAGTTTAACACGACATCACCTTGCTTATGGTGACAAAACAGCCGAAGAACCTCTTAAATTAAGCGATCCGGGATATTACCGTTTTCGTCGTGCAGGCGAAATACATGTCGTCACGCCGCCGGTAATCAAAAATTTCCACACCTTTATTCGAAGTAACAAACCAGAAGATTACAAGGCGTATGTTGATGCGGCCTTGACTTCAACGCCTCATTCGCTACGCAATCTTTTGACCTTCGTGCCAAAGCCCTCGGGTCCTGTGCCTCTTAGTGAAGTAGAATCGATTGAAGACATTCGTCGACGCTTCACCACAGCAGGCATGTCGCTTGGCGCACTCAGCCCAGAAGCCCATGAAACCTTGGCAATAGCCATGAACCGCATTGGAGGAAAATCAAACTCTGGCGAAGGTGGCGAAGATCTTCTTCGTTATAAGCGGCGTGAGAATGGCGACTGGGCTAATAGTGCGATCAAGCAAGTTGCTTCAGGCCGCTTTGGTGTCAGCGCCGCTTATTTGGCGAGCGCGAAAGAAATTGAAATCAAAATGGCACAAGGAGCCAAGCCAGGTGAAGGAGGGCAACTCCCTGGCCAAAAAGTTAATTTCTACATTGCAAAGTTACGACACGCAGTAGCAGGTGTGACCTTGATTTCCCCGCCGCCGCATCACGATATTTATTCGATCGAAGATCTGGCTCAGCTTATTTACGACCTTAAACAAGTCAATCCTCGCGCACGCGTCTGTGTAAAGCTGGTTGCTGAGGCTGGCATCGGAACCATTGCTGCAGGTGTTGTCAAGGCTCATGCCGATATTATCCTCGTCAGTGGGCACGAAGGTGGCACAGGCGCTTCGCCACTAAGCTCCATTAAAAATGCAGGTGGTCCATGGGAACTCGGCGTAGCCGAAACCCATCAAGTTCTCTTGCTCAATCAGCTTCGCAACCGCGTTACACTACGCACTGATGGGGGCATGCGCACAGGCGAAGATATTGTTTATGCAACGCTGCTCGGCGCGGAAGAATATAATTTTGGAACGACTGCGCTTATTGCAATGGGTTGCGTCTATGTGCGCCAATGTCATCTCAATAATTGCCCTGTTGGTGTTGCCACGCTGGATGATCGCTTGCGTGCAAAATTTAAAGGCAAAGCTGACAATGTTGTTAATTTCTTCAATGCCGTTGCGCAGGAAGTTCGTGAAATCATGGCTCGCCTTGGGTTCCGCACAATTGATGAAATGATTGGTCGCACGGAATACCTTCGCCAGCGCATTATTGAAGGGCATCCCAAGGCTAACTTGCTAAATTTAGATCGCATGATTTACGATGTTGTGGCAGAAGATCCAACCGCCGTGCGTTATGCAACCCGTGATCGCAATGATCCGGAACATGATCAGCCACTCGATGATATTATTTTACAAGATGCTGAAGAAGCGCTTCGCGACAGCAAGCCGGTGACACTTTCTTACAAAATAGATAACACCAATCGTTCGGTTGGAACAAAAATTTCTGGAGAGATCGCCTACCAATATGGAGAAGAAGGATTGCCCGAGGATACAATCACACTCAACCTCGAAGGAACTGCCGGACAAAGCTTCGGCGCCTTTCTTGCCCCAGGTCTACGCATGATCCTCACCGGAGAAGCAAATGATTATGTTGGTAAATCGATGAGCGGTGGAGAAATTATTATTCGCCCACGCAAGGGCAATCAATTTCTTGCACAAGAGAACAGCATCATTGGAAATACCGTAATGTATGGGGCAATTGGAGGAAAACTTTTTGCAAATGGTCGTGCAGGCGAACGCTTCTGCGTCCGGAATTCAGGTGGCACCGCCGTTATTGAAGGCATCGGTGATCATGGCTGCGAATACATGACTGCAGGAACGGTTTTAATTTTAGGAACAACCGGAAAAAACTTTGGGGCAGGCATGACGGGCGGAACCGCTTATGTGCTTGATCCAGGAGATGATTTTCTTTCTCGGTACAACACACAACTTATCAAGGCAGAGCGATTGACCTCCGATGATGATGCTGTGTTACTTCGCGGACTCATTAAAGATCATGCTGAAAAAACGGAGAGCGCGCTTGCTAAAAAAATCTCCGCAAGCTGGCAACTCTACCGGCCTCATTTCTGGAAAGTAACACCTCATATTCCGGTTGCAAAACCGATCGAAGTTGAAATCAAAAAAGAGGATGAGCAAACATCAACCATTATTACCGAAGCGATTACGGTAACTCCAAGGAAGTAACAATAACCGTTCAGCAGAACGGTTGTGAAGGATAAAGAGTAAATCGTGTGAAAACAAAATTTTCTATTAATTGTTTTCTAAAGAGGGATTGTATGAGAGTAGATTTCAAATGATCGTCTAATTTCAGACTAAAAATACTCTCTACCCTTCACTCTTTACTCTTCACTGATCCGTTCTTCTGAACGGGTAGTACTACTTCATTATCAATGCTGCACGAGAGCGCTTAATAGCCCGTGTAATCTTGCGATGAAGATGAGCTGCTACGCCAGTCGTACGACGAGAGAGAATTTTACCATTCTCTGTAGTGAATTTCTTAAGCAGATCAGGATTTTTAAAATCGATAGCTTCTGTAGCAATGTCGATACGACGATGTGGCATCGAGCGGTTAGCACGACGAAAGTTAGAACGACGTTTTGCGGTCTTAGGTTGAGTGAGCATTACTTGGTCTCCCGGTGAAGAGTGTGGCGGCGAAGATTAGGATTATACTTTTTCTTTTCGAGACGTCCTGGGGTATTGAGACTTTTCTTATTGCGCGTTGTGACGTATCGGGAAACAGGTTTTCCCTCAGCCGTTGCTTCTGTGCATTCTAGTGTAATAATATCGCGAGCCATGAATTGATAAAGCCGCTATCGCGGCGGGTTTAGATGTTGAGAGGGTTAAATGTGAGAGGTTGAGAGGGTTGAAAAATTTAAAGTAAATATTTTTTGAGAAGTTGAATGTCTTTATTTAAGACTGTTTGAATGAATAAATTTTTAAATTTTTTTGTCTGTTAAATAAACTCTTATTTTACCGCAATAGCGGCGCTTCCAAACTCCTCAACTTCTCAACAGCGACGTAGTCGCAACTCAACTCCTCAACTTCCTTAATGATTAATCTTTTGTGTTTTCGATGATGTTATCGTCGTCCTCATTTTCAGTTTCTTCTTCTGTGAGACCAAAGAGGGAGCTTACAGCTAAACGCACCCCTGAAAAGTGTTGCCTTTTTTCGAGCTCAGCCTGGCACTCTACAGTATAGCGAGTAAAAGGGCGAGCCTCAAGTCGAGCACGGGAGATTGGCTTATTAGAAATTTCGCAAACTCCATAGGTCCCATCATCGATGCGACGGAGCGCTTCGTCAATCTCATAAAGTGAATTTTGCTCTTGGGACAAAATACTTAGAGCAAAATCGCGATCATAAGCATCACTCCCTGCATCAGCTTGGTGCATACCAAAAGCCGAGGCATCACTTCCTGCATGAAGGTTATCACGAGCTACTCCTTTCATGGAATCAAGCAATGTATCCTTAAGAAGCAAGAGACGTACACGCTGTTTTTCAAAAAAGGGAGTAAGTTCAGGACCTCTCTTTATCTTCGGCTCTCTAACAAAAGTCTGCCGCAAAACACCGCGGCTTTCTTGAACAACTGGCTTTACAGAACGTTTGCTAGAAACTGTTTTTTTAACGGGAACAGATTTTTTTACGGGAGAAATTTTAACAGCAGACTTTTCCGCTATGATTTTTTTAGCGGGTGCTTTCACGGATTTTTCGGCAATGATTTTTTTAGCGGGTGCTTTCACAGATTTCTTTGCGACAACTTTTTGAGGTGCCTTAGCTTTTTGAGGTGCCTTAGAAACCTTCTTTGTAGAAACAATATTTTTCTTGGCCATAATGGAAATATACGTGTATTTGAAAAAATAAGAGGCTGGTAGTTACCTTCTCACGTGCTAAGGTGCAAGCCTTATTTTTATGAAAACCCTTTCTGGATTTCGAGATCTTCTTCCCAGCGACTATGCACGGCGGCGTTATGTTGTTGATCATTGGCGTGAAACAGCGCGCTGTTATGGCTTCATGGAGTTTGATGGCCCAATGTTGGAATCAGCGGAACTTTATCAGAAAAAAAATAGCGGTGGTGAAATTCTTACGCAGCTTTACCAGTTCACCGATCGAGGAGAACGTGATGTTGCACTTCGGCCTGAAATGACGCCTACGTTAGCTCGGATTGTGGCAATGCATCATCGAGAATTTGTAAAACCGTTGCGTTGGTTTAATGCAGGAAGTTGTTTTCGCTATGAGCGGCAACAACGTGGACGCTTGCGTGAATTTTTGCAATTCAATGCTGATCTTCTTGGCGAAAGCTCTCCAGCAGCAGATGCAGAGATAATTGCACTCCTCATTGATTTATTAAAAAGTTTTGGATTTGGTCCAGGTGATGTTGTTATCAGAATAAGTGATCGCTTGGCATGGCAGCATTTTTTGGAATCTCATCAAATCTCAAGTGAGCAAATGCCAGCATTTCTTGGAATCATCGACAAAATGGAACGTGAGCCAGAAGATAAAACTTCTGAAAAGTTGACTGCTTTTAATGCACCAACGTTAACAGTGACTGCATTAAAAGAATTTATGCTATCCTCCTCAATTCCTGTACTAAGCCCATTGCTAGCTGATCTATCGGCGCGAGGGTTGAGGGAATTTGTAAAACCTGATCTTTCGATTGTACGTGGACTTGCCTACTACACAGGCGTTGTTTTTGAAGCGTTTGCCTTGCGTGGAGGCCTCCGTGCAGTGGCTGGAGGAGGCCGTTATGATCGCCTTATTCATGATTTGAGCGATGGTGCGGCAAACCTTCCAGCTGTTGGTTTTGGCATGGGCGATGCCGTGTTGCTTGAATTAATTAAAGAATGCCCTCATGCCGCAGCGCAAGAAGAAGCAGCCATGAAGGCTGATCCAGCCTGCCATGTTTATTTCGTCATTGCTGAGGAGACTAGACGAAATGAGGCTCTACAAGCTGCTCAACAATTACGTAATGCTGGCATCCGTACTTCTTTTTCACTATCGGCAGAGCGCATTGGAAAACAATTTAGCGCTGCCGAAAATACCAATGCACTCTTTGCCGTGATAGTTGGAGCTGAATGGCCTCAACTAAAAATCAAACGTCTAAGCACTCGAGAAGAAATTGTATTGCCACAAGAAGCACTTCTTGAATGGGTAAAAGCAGCTATCGCCAATGGAAATAGCCACTATTGAGTAACTTAGGAGTTTAAAAATAGGCGGATAGCATATATACTCGTCAGGCTTTGCAAGCATCACCAGATAAAGTATGAAATAGGCGCGTTAGACAAAGGCTTCCAGGATTGGTTCATGAATTTAAAAACTAGCCCGAATATTTCATACTAATTCGTAGCGAAACACTGTATAATCCGATAAATTTTTTTCTTTTTGCCGTAGGCCTACTTACCTGTAGCCTATAACCCTGTCACCTGAACCCCTTGCCGTCACTTAACGCCTTAAGTTGACGGCATTGGGGCTAAACTCCAAACTAGATTTTATGCATTATAGAGATTGTCATTGTGGCGCGTTACGCGCTTTAGATATTGGCCGTCAAGTAACCTTGAGTGGCTGGGTTGCATCACGACGTGATCATGGCGGTTTGATTTTTATCGATCTACGCGATCGCGATGGAATGACACAGATTGTCTTTCGTCCTGAACTTTATCCAGAGGCTACTACAGCAGCTCATTGTTTGCGTTCAGAAGATGTCATCACCGTAAAAGGTGAAGTTATTGGCCGCCTTACTGGTACAGAAAATCCAAAACTTGCAACCGGTGAAATAGAAGTTGTTGCCTCCATGCTGACACTTCTTAATCACTCCGAAGTGCCCCCTTTTCCAATGGAAGAGCGTATTGCGAATGAAGATTTACGATTGACCTATCGCTACCTCGATTTACGTCGCCCTGAGATGACTGCTAATTTGCGGCTTCGGCATCGCGTAACAAAAATCATCCGTGACCAACTCGACGAAGAAGGATTTTGGGAAGTTGAAACCCCTCTTCTTTTTAAAAGCACACCGGAAGGAGCACGCGATTTTATTGTTCCCTCAAGATTAAACCCTGGTCACTTCTACGCCCTGCCGCAAGCTCCGCAGCAATATAAACAATTGCTCATGGTCAGTGGCGTTGATCGCTATTTTCAAATTGCGCGCTGCTTCCGCGATGAGGATTTACGCGCGGATCGCCAGCCCGAATTTACGCAGGTTGATATTGAAGCCTCCTTTATTTCTGCAGAAAAAATCTTCGGCCTCATTGAACGAATATTTCAAAAAGTTTTCCGCGAAGCGCGCGGTATCGAAATTAGAACACCTTTTTTAAGGCTCACGTACAAAGATGTTATGAATCGCTTTGGTAGCGATAAGCCTGATATGCGCTTTGATAGGGAGCTACAAGACGTCAGTGATATCTTTTCTCAGAGCGAATTTAAAGTTTTTCGTGGCGCGCTTGATAATAAAGGTGTGGTAAAGGCGATTAATGCTAAAGGCTTTGCCGAAATCACAACGGGGCAGATTGAAGAACTAACAGGCATCGCTAAAAGCGCTGGAGCTAAGGGGCTCGCTTTTATCAAAGTTGAAAACAACGAATGGAAATCCCCCATTGTTAAGTTTTTTAGTGATGCCGAAAAAGCTGCCCTGGTAGAACGGCTCAACATTGAGGAGGGCGACCTCATTCTTTTTGGTGCTGATACTTGGGAAATAGCCTGTACAGCGCTCGGTCGTGTACGCCTGCACACGGCAAAGCTACAAAAAATTCCAATCGATCGCGAACGACTCGATTTTCTTTGGGTGGTTGATTTTCCTCTACTGGCATTCAGTCTCGAAGATCAAAAATGGAATGCGGTCCATCATCCCTTTACTCGCCCTAAACAAGAAGATCATCACCTGCTTGAGTCAGGTGAATTTGGAGAAATTCGTGCCGAAGCCTATGACATCGTACTCAACGGTGTCGAGCTTGGCGGTGGCAGCCTGCGTATTCATGAAGGAGATTTACAAGCGCAACTTTTTGCGGTGCTCGGCATTGATGAAGAAAAGCAAAAAAAACTTTTCGGCCACCTCCTCGAAGCCTTCCGTTATGGAGCTCCACCACATGGTGGTCTTGCACTAGGTCTGGATCGATTAGTTGCACTCCTAGCTTATGAAGAATCGATCCGCGATGTCATCGCTTTTCCAAAAAATAATCGTGGCGCAGAATTGATGACTAATTCACCGTCGCTTATTCCTGCGAATGATTTGAAGATGCTCTCCATTGCTTCAACGCATCAACTAAAATAAAACCAGAGGTAATTGCTCATTTCCTTCTGGAGATAAGCAATGGTTATTGGTTCTCGGTTCTCGGTTGGTAGTGAAGAAATAACTTTTTCTTAGCTGCTAAAAAAGAAGCGTTGCCCTAAGAGGCTGATAAAATAGGATTTTTAAAAAAAAAATCTTTCGAACAACCGACAACCGACAACTTCTTGCTCGTCTTCTTCGCCAGAAGGAGATGAGCAATTACAACCAGAGGATGAATAACCTTAACACTGCTTTCAGAGATATTTCAGTGCCTAAAATGACGCATGCCGGTAAAGACCATTGCAAGACCCCGTTCATTGGCAGCAGTAATTACTTCAGGATCGCGTACTGACCCACCCGGTTGAATCGCGGCTGTTGCACCAGCGTCGGCGGCAGCAACAAGGCCGTCAGCAAATGGAAAGAAAGCATCGCTGCAAACAACGCTTCCTTTGAGCGAGAGACCTGCTTCTGCGGCTTTCCAAACAGCAATGCGTGAGGCGTCAACGCGTGACATCTGCCCTGCACCAATACCAAGTGTGCGATCACGGGCAACATAAACAATGGCATTACTTTTCACATGTTTGACAACTTTCCAGCCAAATTCCATTGCTTCAAGCTCCTCCCGAGTCGGTGGGCGGCTGCTGACAACGTGATGTTCCATTTTTCCAATCGTACTTCCATCATCAGTGTCAGCATCTTGAATTAAAAGCCCTCCAATAACGGAACGAATATCGCGTGTCGCAGTAGGTATTTCTTGAATCAGGCGCATTAATCGAAGATTTTTTTTCTTTTGCAACAGAGCCCGTGCTTCAGCCGTGAATTCAGGAGCAATAATTACCTCGCTAAAAATTTCTGAAATCATACGTGCTAAATTCTCATCAACGGGTCGGTTGATGATGATGATGCCTCCAAAGGGAGCGGAACGATCGGTCGCAAACGCCTTCTCCCAAGCGACACAGAGATCCATATCACTTCCAACACCACATGGGTTGGTATGTTTTAGAATGGCAACCGTCGGTTTTTGAAATTCAGAAATCAATCGTGTTGCCGCAGTGATATCGAGAATATTATTAAAAGAAAGTTCTTTGCCATGCAGCTTTTCAAAATAGTCAAAGAAATCTCCATAGAGCTCTGCCTGTTGATGTGGATTTTCGCCGTAGCGAAGGTGGCTTACTTGCGGTAACGCAAGGGAAAACAAATTGTTCGAAACCATTTCACCATCAAGGTAAGAGCTAATCGCATGATCATAAGAGGCCGTTAATGCAAAGGCTTTTACAGCAAGGCGTGCGCGCAATTCAGGGGTTGTGCTTCCTCCATGAGCCGTCATAGAATCAAGAATGCGTGAGTAGTCAGCAGGATCGACGACAACAGTAACGGCATGTTGATTTTTAGCAGCACTGCGAATCATTGAAGGACCGCCAATATCAATTTTTTCAATTGCTTCCTCAAGCGTCGTTCCTTTTTTTGAGATCGTCTCGACAAACGGATAAAGATTTACGCAAACCAGATCAATGGGAAGGATGTTATGTTTTTCAGCTTCCATAACGTGTGTAGGATTGTCGCGTAGGTAGAGCAATCCCCCATGGACTTTTGGATGAAGCGTTTTAACACGACCATCCATCATTTCAGGAAAGCCTGTGAAGTCTGAAATCTCACTAACAGGAATACCAACTGCAGCAAGTGCTTTGGCTGTACCTCCACTGGCGATGAGTTCGACTCCTCGATCAGAAAGACCGCGAGCAAAATCGATAAGGCCTGTTTTATTAGAGACAGAAAGAAGAGCACGTTGAATTTTCATAAAAAAAATTGAGGGGTTGAGTCGCGACTAAAGTCGCTGTTGAGAGGTTGAGGGGCTATCTAAAAACGGCAATGGATCGTGACAAATTAACGTAATATGCTCACCCCCTCAACTTTTTTCCCCTCAAACCCCTTTAATTGCGAAGTTGAGGGAGAGAGAGGTTTGGCAGCACCCCCTCAACCCCTCAACTTTTTTTACTTTTAAAACAGAGCCTTTGTTTTTGTCCTTTGTCATTATTTTCACTATCATCACGACATGAAGCTTCTTATTATCGGTTCTGGTGGTCGTGAGCATGCCCTTGCTTGGAAATTAAAACAAAGTCCGCGTGTGACAAAAATTTTTTGTGCACCAGGAAATTCCGGAACAGCACAGGTAGCTGAAAATATTCCTATCGCAGCAACTGATAGCAGAAGTCTTCTTCGCTTTGCTCAGGAAAATCAAATGGATCTAACAATTGTTGGACCCGATGATCCACTAGCTGCCGGAATTGTGGATATTTTTCAAGCTGCTGGAATAAAAATTTTTGGCCCTACAGCTGCGGCGGCACGTTTGGAATCGTCTAAATCTTTTGCAAAAGATTTCATGGTGCGCCATGGAATTCCAACAGCTACTTCGGCAACATTCACTGACGCTACAAAAGCCTATCATCATGCGTGCAAGGCTTCCTATCCGCTCGTAATTAAAGCTGATGGCCTAGCCCTTGGCAAAGGAGTAGTGATTGCAAAAAATCAAGTTGAGGCGATTGAAGCAATCAAACAAGCAATGGAGGAAAAGGTTTTTGGTGATGCAGGAGCAACTATTGTCATTGAAGAGTTCCTCGTCGGCTCAGAATGTTCTCTCCATGCCCTTGTTGATGGCAAAAATTATTTGCTTTTTCCTGACGCACGCGATCACAAACGGGCGCTTGATAACGACCAAGGCTTAAACACAGGCGGCATGGGAACGATTAGTCCATCGGGAGCTATCGATGCTGCAACAGAAAGACGGATCCATGATGAAATTCTACAACCATTTTTGCGAGGCATTGCAGCTGACGGCTTGTTTTTTCAAGGCATGCTTTTCCCAGGAATTATGGTAACTGCAGAAGGTCCGAAAGTGATTGAATTTAATTGCCGTTTTGGAGATCCCGAGACACAGGTTTTGATGCGACGTCTTAAGAGTGATTTGCTTGATCTTATCGAAGCAACGATTGATGGGACACTCTCAACACAAGAGCCTGTTTGGGATGAACAGCCTGCGATCTGTATTGTTTTGGCTTCCGGTGGCTATCCTGGATCGATTGAAAAAGGAAAAGTCATCGAAGGAATTGAGGTTGCAACAAGCGCCGATCATAATGTTATCGTTTTTCATGCTGGCGTCACCCGCAAAAAAGAACAACTCCTTACGAGTGGAGGACGTGTTTTAGGCGTTACTGCAATCGGACCAACACTTGCAGAAGCTCGTACCAAAGCCTACGACGCGGCAGATCAAATTAGTTTTGAAGGTAAACAGCTCCGGCTAGATATTGGGAAGGTTACTACTCCACAAAAATAACGCCAGCACGACGCCGTGCATGACGACAGGTTGGTAGATTGACCTTCGCGGGGCCATCAAGATTTTGTAGAGAAAGGATCCTTTCGACTTCTGCAAAACCAATATCTTCAAAACCGTGATGGCGTAGCCATGTGTAAACAACACGCCGTTGGAGCGCAAGCGGGAGTTTTGCGAGTTCATGCGTAGGCAATTCTTCTTTTGCAGCAAGAGGAGCCGCCAGTGACTGAAGAAAATCATCCTCTTCGCTTAAAATAGAGGCTGCACGCCTGACGGCATCGCGATAGCTTGTCCCAAAAATTTGATCAAGCAATGGTATCAAGCGATGACGCAGACGATTGCGTGTTGGAAGAAGAGTGTCGTTGCTGGAATCATGACGAAAGGGAATGTTTTTTTCTGCTAAAAAATCAGCAAGCTCTTTTTTTGAAACAGTGAGTAGGGGACGAATAATCCGAAGTTCAATGTCGTTGATTTTTCGCGTAGAAATGGGAAGCATACCGGCGAGACCGCTAGAACCTGAGCCGCGCAAAAAATTAAAAAAAATTGTTTCCACTTGATCATCTGCATGGTGCGCCAGAAGGATCGTTTTAATATTTTTCTTTTTTGCAACGGCTGCAAAAAATTCATAGCGAGCCGCACGGGCTGCTGTTTCTAGTGAAAGATGCTCGCGTGCCGCACGTCCAGCAACATCTTCACTGCCGATTTCGTAAGCAAGATGATGGACTATTGCTAGCGCTTTCACAAAGGAAGCGTCTGCTCGTGATTCTTCGCCACGGAGCTGATGATCAAAGTGGCAAAGGATGATTTTTTGATAGCCAAGCTCTAGAAGCAGATAAAATAAGGCTACCGAGTCGAGACCACCAGAAATACCGAGGAGTAACGGTTCTCCCAAAGGAAGAGAGAGAGAAAATTTCACAGGGATGGAGAAAAAGTATTTTCCTATAAAAAAAAATTTCTCTGCCTTTAACCGATTTTTTCTTTTCCAAAATAAGCCTGCAATGGCTTTGGCAATATCAACGCTCCACCTGGCTGTGTATGTGTTTCCAGAAGGGCAACATAGAGTCGAGGTAGGGCCGTTCCTGAACCATTGAGTGTATGGCAAAATTTATTTTTACCATCGACATCTTTGTAACGAAGATTCATGCGACGCGCTTGATAATCGTTGAAGCGTGAGCAGCTCGAGACTTCTAAAAAAGAGCCTTGGCCTGGCGCCCAGACTTCCAAATCATAGGTACGAGCAGAGGTAAATCCCAAATCGCCAGCACAAAGATCAAGCACGCGGTAGGGAAGCTCCAGCAATTGGAGCACTCTCTCGGCATGGCTGGTAAGTTTTTCAAGTTCGGCTTCTGTTTCTTCGGGACGACAAATTTTAACCAATTCAACTTTGTTGAATTGATGCATGCGAATAATGCCTCGCGTGTCACGACCAGCAGAGCCTGATTCTCGGCGGAAGCAAGCGGTACAGGCCGTCATATTAATTGGCAATTCACTTTCAGCAATAATTTCATCGCGCCGCAAATTGGTGAGTGAAACTTCCGCTGTTGGCGTAAGAAAATGAGCCCCTTCATCAAAGCCATACATATCATCAACAAATTTTGGAAGCTGGCCAGTTCCTTCCATGCAGTCGCGACGCACAAGAAGAGGTAATCCCATTTCCGTATAGCCATGTTCGCGCGTGTGGAGATCGAGTAAAAAATTAATCAATGCACGCTCGAGCCGTGCTCCCTCATTAGAAAAACAGACAAAACCGCTGCCACTAATTTTTACAGCACGATCCAAATCAAAAAGACCAAGACGTTTTCCTATGGCAATATGATCTTCTTTTTTTTCTGAAGAAATTTTTCCCCATGAGCGGATCGTTACATTTTCTGTAGCTTCGTTCCCATCAGGAACAGAAATCTCTGGAATATTGGGCAACTGAAGAAGCAAGTTTCGTTGACGAAGATCCAGCTCGGTTGCCAGGCTGTTGAGCTCTTCTATTTGTGTTGCAAAACTTTTTACTTCCGCTTCGATCGCAAAAGAATTTTCGTTGCGCGCCTTCATTCCGCCGATTTCTTTACTGAGTCGATTGCGCTGCGCTTGTAACTGCTGAAGCTCTGTTTCGGTCTCACGACGCTCTCCATCGCAAAGAAGAATGCGATTAATGAGTGCATCAAAGGTCGCAGAACGTCGCCCTAAAGCTTCTTTGACGTGGAGAGGATTTTCGCGAAGGAGTCGAATGTCGAGCACTTGAATGCAGAAGTTGAAGTTGAAAGTTGAAGTTGAAGTAATTTAAAACGAAGATAGTTCTTGCCGTCTGGCACATCAACTTAATATCAACGTTGAATTTTTCCAGTAATTTTGCACTCAGCTGATATTCCAAATTCTACTTCAACTTTCCACTTCAATTCCTTTTATGCCTGCACAATTCCGCGATTATTATGAAACGCTTGGCGTTGCCAAGACAGCTTCTGCTGATGAGATTAAAAGCGCCTTTCGCAAATTAGCACGAAAGCATCATCCTGATTTGGCTAAAGATAAAAAGACTGCCGAGGAAAAATTTAAAGAAATTAACGAGGCTTATGAAGTTTTAAGTAATCCAGAGAATCGTAAAAAATACGACTCCTACGGTGCCAACTGGTCGCAAGCCGGAACTGGAGCAACAGGACGTGCTGCTCGCGGAAACGGCATGTCAGGTGGATTTAGTGATTTTGGTGGGGGAGAAGAATTTCATTTTGGAGGCACTGGATATAGCGATTTTTTCGAACAATTTTTTGGAACGCGACGTGGACGCGGTTTTGGTGGAGGCACACACTTTGAAGAAACGCCACAGAGAGGCAGCGATGTCGAGGCTGATATTTTGGTAACGCTCGAAGAGGTTCTTAAAGGAGCTACGCGCCAAATTTCTTTCCGCAAGCCTGGTTCACAAGATCTGCAGACTTATACGGTGAAAATTCCAGAAGGTGTACGCGAAGGTCAACGGATTCGTCTTGCTGGTCAAGGCGACACAGGTGGCCCTGGCGGCGAGGCAGGAGATCTCTATCTTCGGGTAAAATTACAACAGCATCCTGATTTTTATTTTGAGGGAAGCAATATCATCCACGATCTCGAAATTCCAGTTTGGCAAGCGGTGCTAGGAGGCGAGCTCACGATTCCAACTCCTGATGGCCGTGCCAAACTGAAAATCCCAGCCGGCACGGAGCATGGAAAAAAATTCCGCATTTCCGGTCGGGGTCTTCCGGTGACAAAAGGAACACGGGGAGATTTTTTTGCTGTGACAGAGATAAAAATTCCAATAAAGCCTTCGCCGGCTGAGAAAGTGCTCTGGGAGCAGCTTCGAGCGTTAGATATTGGAAGCTAAACTTTTATTCTTCAAGGTTTACGCATTTTTAGCTGCGTTGCGTAAGAAGCATCGATGAGATCATCAATGCGCTGACCAGGAAGAACCTTGGTGCTAAGACAATCAAGATTTCCATCAACACTGATGAGAGCTGCTGCAAAAGAATTTTTCTGCACACCATAGACTGCTGCTACTGCTGCGCCCTTATTTGCTGTGATGAAAGGAATGTTTGACGGCACAAGACCTTCTTCTTCATAAAAAGCAGCCACACAAATTAATTGACGATTAGCGAGACGTCCATACATTCCCTTAAGTTCATTAAGCTGGCTAAGAAAAATATGACTCTGTGGTGATGGAGCGATGAGCAAAAGAACAGGCTTCCCTCGGAGCGATGAGAGATGCGTCAACCTTCCATTCTCTTGCCACATAATATCAGGAGCAGGAGTAATGACAGAGTCTGTATGAGCTTGCGAAACAGACTCTATTTCGGCAAAACAGAGCGTTCCAAAAAAGAATGAGCTAACCAAGAGTGCTAAAAAAAAACGCATGTCATTTTATTTTGATCGTGATTGTCTCTTCTTCCTTCAGCTTGCAACCTTAACTAAAAACGGTGATGGGAGTTAATAAATTAGCGTAAAGGCTTGGTCTAAAAGTGATTTTTAAAACGGCGAAGCATACCTGGAAGGTACGTGAGCCGGTTGAAAAATCATTTTGAGGCTGAGCATATTGCGCTAATTTATAACGATCCATTGCCGTTTTTAGGTTAATTCCACAAGCCAGACCTACACGGTCATCAACTCAGCTTCTTTGTGCTCAACATGTTTATCAATCGAGGCAACAAATTTATCGGTCAGTTTTTGAACTTCTTTTTCACCACGCTCTAAATCATCTTCCGTAATGGTGCTCGCTTTTTGAATTTTTTTCATCGCATCAATAGCATCACGTCGGCAAGAACGAATTCGAACACGTCCTTCTTCCGCGAGCTTGTGAATCGTACGAACAAGATCTTTACGACGTTCTTCGCTCAGTTCAGGAAGACGAAGGCGAATAACTTTCCCATCGATATTCGGAGTAATGCCAATTTTGCTTTCGAGGAGTGCTTTTTCAATATCCTTCAACGTACCTACATCAAAGGGTTGAATGATCAACAAGCGAGATTCTGGGCTCGTAATAAGAGCAAGCTGCTTGAGTTTCATGCTGCTGCCATAAGTATGGACATCGATTGTTTCTACAAGGGCAGGAGAAGCCTTGCCTGTGCGAATCGCCGAAAATTCATGCATCATGAAATCAATGGATTTTTCCATATGCGTTTCAGCTTCAAGTAAAATAGTTGCCGTGTTCATGTGTTAGTTTAGAAGGTTAGGAGTTTTAAAATGATTCAGTGACAAGCGTCCCCACGGGTTCTCCGCAGATTGCTCTCATAATATTATTAGGTAGGGACATATTAAAGACAACAATAGGCATTGCATTATCCATGCAAAGGCTTAGGGCAGTTGAGTCCATCACTTGCAATCGACGATTGAGAGCATCGCTAAAAGTAATTTGATCAAAACGCTTCGCGTCAGGATTTTTTTTGGGATCGCAATCATAGATCCCATCAACTTTTGTTGCTTTGAAAATAATATCAGCGCCGATTTCATTGGCTCTCAGCGCAGCTGCCGTGTCTGTTGAGAAAAATGGATTCCCTGTTCCTGCAACAAAAATCACAATTCGGCCATTCTGAAGATGATGAAGGGCACGACGCAAAATAAAAGGCTCGGCAACCGGGTTAATATGAATTGCAGTCTGCACACGCGTAGGAAAACCAAGCTCTTCGAGCGCACTCATGAGGGCCATACCATTAATTACCGTGGCCAACATGCCCATATAATCAGCAGTTGCACGGTCCATGCCGCGATGGCTTGCTGCCAGGCCACGCCAAATATTTCCACCGCCGACAACCACGGCGACTTGAACGCCCATTTTTTGAATCGCTCCAATCTCCTGGGCGATACGTTGAACGATTTGCGGAGAAATCGTATCATCGCTCCCCATCTCTCGTAAAGCTTCGCCACTAATTTTAAGAATAACTCTTCTGTACTTTGGTTTTAGCGATGAGTCGTCAGATGGCATATCGCAATGGTATGCAACAATGGCTTAACAGAGAAGAAAATTTATTCTTCTTCGCAATAGAGAACTCTTCCACATTGCAAACAGAGAACTAATTCTTTAGCAGCCTTTGCTGCCAAGATTATTTGCATGGGAACTTGCATATGGCAACCAGTGCAAGTGTGATGCTCTACAGGAACAATCGCTGTTCCATTTTTGCTTTTAAAAAGTCGGCCGTAGCGCTCCAAAAGATCTTCGTCAATGCCATCAATAAGCCGCAAGCGCTCTTTTGCAAGTTCTTCTTGTCGCGCGAACAAATTGGCACGACGCAGGTCCAACGAGCCTAAAACATTATTGATTCGAGTTTGCTCTAGCTGATGTGCTTGTTGAGCCGACTGCAATTGAGCATACAATGTCTCCGCTAACTCCATCAAGACGAGCTGGGCATCTTCAATTGCAGAAATATTTTTTTCTCCAACTGCAATCTCATGATTCAAGGCCGCATACTCATCATTTTTTCGGGTCTCAAGCTGTTGACGACGATAACGAAAAATCTGTTCTTGTTTTGAAAGAATATCGACTTCGAGTTTTTTGAGTTCTATTTCATTCTCTCGCTGGCGTGCGCGAGCGAGCTCTAACTGATAATCAGATTTTTTAAGATCGCTCTCACAGGTTGATTTCTCCTGAGGAAGCTGTTGTAGCGAATGAAGAACATCGCGATTTTTTTGATCACAGTGTTGGAGAATAAGAAGTTTTTCAATAAGTTCACGCATATAAAAAGGAGATAAAAGACAGGATCCCGTTCCTTGGCAAGCCACGTTATAGATTACCATAGATATAAAAAAATAAAGAATCTTCTTGAGACATTGCCTTCTCTCCGCAAAAGTGTAAGTTCATCTTGCAAAAGATTATCAAAATTTATTAACGTCAGCAGAAAAGAAGTCCCATGGGATCCATTAAAAAGAAACGTAAAGCTAAAATAGCCAAACATAAACGCCGTAAACGCATGAAGCTTAATCGCCATAAGAAGCGGTTGCGCTACAAGTCGTAGGGCTTTTCTATTTTTCAAAAATATTGCAATCCTCTTTTTATGTAAGAGAGGATTGCTTTTTTTATTGGTTAAGGAGCCCGGCTTTTTTATTAGAATTTGAGTTTTTAGAGTTAAGAGAAAAATGAATTGGAATAAAAATTTCTGTCTTAACTGGCTCCTGATTTAATAGCGCAGGGCGAAAACTCCACGAATCTAACACTGTTTCAAGCGCGCGTTTATCGAGCGCGTCATATCCTGAAGAGTGTTCAATGGTAGCTTTTAGAATTTTTCCCTCCTTAGTAACTACAACACGAAGCAACACAACTCCCTCGTGACCGCTTATTCTCTCTGCTTCTGGATAGGTTGGTTGCGGGTTACGAAGATAGCTAGGGGCTGACTTCAAAAGCCCAGCGATTTTTTTTTCTGAGGCAACAGAAGAAATCTTTTTCGCTTCTCCTGGATGCGTGCGGGAAGATAGTTCAAGTTTTTTTTCAGAAACAAGGGTTGCTGCTTGTTTTACTTTGGCAGTTGTTACCTTCTCATCAATGGTTGCAGAAGAATTTTTTCCCATAGACGCCGCATCAACAAGCCCTACTTCTAGATTCGAATTGCCTTCTCTTACGGCATACTCTGGAGGCTTATAAAAGGAGCGCCCAAGAAGAAAGAGGGCGCCATGGAAAATCACCGCGAGGAAAAAAGCAAGCGCAGTGAAGAGTAATGAGTACCGAGTAATGGGTAATGAGTAATGAGGAGAAGACATTTATCGTTGAATCACCTATTACTCATGACATCAGTAGTTGGTTTCGTCTCAATGGCAACTTTTTCGATACCTTGCTTACGTACTTCATTGAGAACTTCGACGACAGAACCAAAGTCTGCCTTCGTATCGGCATTGATAAAAACCTGTGGTTCTACAGAGGTTTTTTTTACAACCAGTAGCTTATCTAAAAGCTGATCATGCGTTATTGGTTCGTGATTAAAAAAATAACTTCCATCGATTGTTACGGTAATTGTAACGTCATTGCATCGATCTTGTGTTGATCCGGAGGAGGCTTTAGGCAGATGCACAGCAATCCCTTGATTTTGAATCATGGAAAGCGAGACCATGACAAAGGTTGCTAATAGAAAAAAAATAATATCGATTAGCGGGATAATTTCGATGCGTGCCTTACGACGACTATTAAGAGATGGAATCTGCATGGAAAGAGTTTAGGGGTTGAGAGGTTGAGGGGGGTAACCTCTTCAACAGGCATAGTTCGAGAAAAGAGGCTGCATCTTGGATTTGAAGGCGTGCTTTTTCTAAACGGCTATTAAGATAATTAAAAGGGATCAGCGCAACAATGGCAACACTGAGTCCGAAGGCTGTTGCAATAAGGGCTTCTGCAATACCTCCAGTGATGGCTGTCGGTGCGTTAAGTTCATTATTTCCGAGTAGACTAAAAGCATGAATCATTCCGGTAACGGTTCCAAGAAGTCCCAATAAAGGCGCAAGAGTGATGATGGTGTCAAGGATAGCGAGACCTCGATTGAAACGGTAAAGTTCGCGGTTTGCAGCCTGGAGCAAGGCCTCGCTTAGGGAGGTTGCGCGATGTGCTAGTCCATACGTAAGTACACGCGCAATGAAATCCTTGGAAGCTGCGCCAAGCTTCCATGCTTTTTCGTAGTCGTCATGTTCCGCAGCTGCCAGCATTGCGTTAACAGTTTTTGGGTTGCTGTTTTTTGCTTCCAGCAGAAGAAAGATTATTCGCTCGATCACCACGGTGAGCGCTATGATGGAGATGAGTAAAATCGGCCCCATAATAGGGCCACCTTTGAGAAAGAGTTGAAACATAAAATAAGAAAATACAGACTGTAATTTATACCCAAATTTTCGAACAAAACCAACCAACAACTAACAACAGAGAACCTTCCATCTATGCTCGCCTTTTACGTTCACAATCTCAGTCCGTTCCTAATCCGCTTTGGGGATGGTTTTGGCATTCGCTGGTATGGGCTTGCTTATATTTTAGGGTTTCTTGTGGGGACGCTGCTTTATCGCAAGCTAGCACAACGTGGTTATTCAGACCTTGCGCCAGACCAAGTCGCTGATTTTATAACATGGGGAGCTCTCTTTGGCGTGGTGCTTGGAGGCAGGCTTGGCTATATGCTGCTTTATGATCTCGATGGATTTTTACAAAATCCCTTCCTGATTTTCCGTGTCTGGGAAGGTGGCATGGCAAGCCATGGTGGCATCATTGGTCTGGCTCTTTACACGCTTTGGTATTCGTGGCGACATCATGTCTCATGGCTTAACCTCGGAGATAACCTCGTTGTTGTTGCTCCGATTGGGCTCTTTCTAGGTCGCTGTGCCAATTTTATCAATGGGGAGCTTTTTGGCCGAGCCACAACGGTTTGGTGGGCCATACAATTTCCTAAAGAGATTGTTTTTTTTCCACCAGGATTTACGCTGCGCATGCTGGAAGATACAGCCGCCATTGATCCGAAATTTTCCAACGTTGATGCCGTAATCGAAGGAGTCAGCTCTTCTCCCGCGTTACACGATTATTTGGCAACAATTTTAACACCACGTTATCCTTCTCAGCTCTTGGAAGCGGCGCTCGAAGGAGTGCTTCTCTTTTCACTACTCTGGTTGTTGCGCACGCGGTGCCGCTTACCAAATGGTATTATCACAGGCATTTTTTTTATTGCCTATGCTTTACTTCGTATCGTAGGAGAATTTTTTCGCGAGCCTGATGCACCACTCACAGGCATGCTCACGCGAGGACAATTTCTCTCACTCTTTTTAATTTTAATCGGAATGGGATTCATCATCGCGGCGCTACTTCGTCCGCGGTATCCGAGGAGCTTTGCTGAACGCAAAGCCTGTTTTTCTTAAAACTCTACCTTAAGCGCCTATGCGAAAATAAGGGGCAGGCTACAAAAAACGAAAGTTTTTCAAAATCAACAGCTTTTGTGATTTTTTGTAGCCTGCCCCCTTTTTATCAAGCCCTTTTGCGGGTTAATTAAAATATGGAGCCGGCAGTCGGACTCGAACCGACGACCGGCTGATTACAAATCAGCTGCTCTACCAACTGAGCTATGCCGGCTTCAAGACTGCGATTGTGGCAGATTTTTTTTTTTCTGCAAGAACGTCATTACTTATCGCGTTAATTTGTTTATTCTCGAGCAGCAGATCTATAAATCATGGTTGCCAGAGTCACTGCTTTGATTGCAACATAGTGCAATGAAATATTTCTTTCTTTTTGTTGTTGCTTTCGCGTTTATTGTTCCTTCTGTTTTTCTACAAGCTTCGGAGGCCCCCACTATCACGGTTCGCAAGAGCGATGCCCTCAACGTAACATTGAGTGGTGTTAGCGGCAGTGATGGCTCAGCGGTTTCCAAAATTCTCTCCAATGATCTTACACTGGCAGGTTGGTTTTCGTTACAGGCTGCCGACAAGGCATCGTTTGTGATTAGTGGGGTCGTCGCCGGTGGAATGTTACAGGGCAAAGTAGTGGATCGCGCAGGTTCGATAGTACTTACAAAAAATTATTCCGGCGATGCGCGCAGCATGGCACATCATTTTTGTAACGACATTGTAGAAACATTAACCGGTAAACCTGGCATTGCCATGAGCAAGATTGGTTTTGTCAGCACACGCAGCGGACGCAAAGAGATTTATACTGCCGACTATGATGGATCCAATGGCCGTCAAATTACCCATGACAATGCCATTAGCGTTTCCCCGTCACTTAGCACTGATGCCCGAAAAATAGCTTACACAGGTTATCAAAGTGGCTATGCCGATATTTATCTCATCGATATTGCCACAGGATCGCGTTTGCATTTGATAAAATATCCAGGGACTAATTCTGGACCTCGTTTTTCTCCTGATGGCACGCGCTTAGTCTGCACTATGAGTAAAGATGGGCGTCCGGAGCTCTATGTTGTCAGCATGAGTGGTGGCGTACAAGGCGTCACGCGCACACGTGGTGCGGCATCATGCGGCACGTGGTCACCCAATGGAGACGAAATAATTTATTCATCGGACGAAAATGGCTCTCCTCAACTTTATCGCGTTAGTTCTTCCGGTGGCTCAGCCAGACTCCTTTCAACAGGATTTAGTTATGCTACAGAACCTAATTGGTCACCTGATGGAAAACGTGTCGCCTTCAATGTCCGCTCAGCAGGTGCTTTTTCGGTAGCTGTACTTGATTTAGGAAGTGGCTCCGCTCACATTGTGGCTCAAGGTGAAAATCCTGTCTGGGGTCCTGACTCGCGGCATTTGATTTTTAGTACCAAAGAGAGCCTCATCCTGTTTGACACGCAAAATGGAAAATCAATTTCTGTCATTAGTGGTCTGAGTCAAGTCACAGAGCCTACCTGGTCTCGCTAGAGTGGTTACTAAAAACGTGAATGAAAATGAGAACGTTGGCGTAAGGAGTTGGATTGGAAGCTGGTTGTTATGAAGCCGTGGCTAACCTGCATGGTTAGTGAGGCTTTAGAACGAACCGCTTCAGGCCGACTATATTGCGTCAAAATTTTTATTTTGATTCACGTTTTTAGGTTTAAGTCAAGTTGAATGATCAAAGTTACTTTGCTGCTAAAAATAGAACTATAAAACTTCAAGATTTTATGTAACATTGTGCGACTAAAATCAGCTCAACTTTAACCCCTCTCTGTAGCAAGCAGTGATGCACTTTTATGAAAAATAAATTTTCTCTCGTTCTTCTCCTCCTTCTGACAACGATGATCTCAGCATGTGCGAATAAAAAAAATAAACAGTATGCTGGCGTCGATGGTGACTACGTCAGTGGAACGCCCTTGAGTGATCGGTCGGAAAGCGCAAACTTCATGGGTTCTAATGTTGAGCGTGGAGAATATTCACCTGTTTATTTTGCGTTTGATAGCACCAGTGTTGGCGCCAATCAAGCCAGCAAAATTCTAAGCGTCGTGCAAGGAGTTCGAAGCTCTGGCAAAACCGTGATTGTAGCAGGCTTCACCGATGATCGCGGCACCGAAGAGTACAACCGTAGCCTTGGAGAAAGACGTGCCTTAGCGGTCCGCGAAGCCTTAATTGCACAAGGTTTGTCTGCTAATAAAATTCAGACGGTGAGTTTTGGCAAAGAAATGCCAGCTGATCCAGCCGAGAACGATGCGGCTTGGGCTAAGAATCGTCGTGCTGAGTTTGGTATTGTAAAATAAAAACCATAGCGGCTGGCGCACGCACGAATGGTATATAAAGCTTGTCCAACGGTAATTGCTCATCTCCTTCTGAAAATAAGCAATGCTTGTTGGTTATTGGTTCTCGCTTGATAGTAAAGAAATAACTTTTTCTTAGCTGCTAAAAAAAAGTATCGCCCTAAGAGGCTAATAAAATGCGACTCTTAAAAAATAAATTTTTCGAATAAAAACAACTAACAACCGACAACTTTTTGCTCCTCTTCTTGATCAGAAGGAGATGAGCAATTACGTCCAATGAAGGTCAAATTTTAAAAGAATATTTCTTATGCAACCCATCCCCCTTTTTGATCTCTCTCGCCAGGGTCCTGTTATTGATGACGTAATAAAGAAAGCTGTAGAGCGTGTGCTCACTCATCAGCAATTTATTCTTGGTCCGGAGGTCACTGCCTTAGAGCAAGCGCTAAAATCTTTTCTTGGAAATAGTGCTGATGTTATCGCTGTCTCCTCTGGCACCGATGGCCTTTTAACTTTACTAATGGCCTATGAGATTGGTGTTGGTGATGCTGTAATTACAACGCCTTATACTTTTTTTGCAACGGCAGGATGCGTCCATCGCGTTGGCGCAGAAATTGTTTTTTGTGATATTGATCCAGCGACTTACATGATGGATCCAGAAAAATTAAAAACTCTTTTTGCTTCTTTTCTGCGTGATACCGATGGCACCTTGCGCACAGCCTCTGGAAATAAGGTAAAGATGATCATACCAATTCATCTCTTTGGAACTTGTTGCGCTATGGACGCTATCAACGCGCTTGCCAAGGAGTATGGCTTGCTCGTAATTGAAGATGCGGCGCAGGTCATTGGCACCGACTTTCCAAGTCATGGAAAAAGCATTAAAGCTGGAACGATTGCAGATGCCTCTTATTTTAGTTTTTATCCAAGTAAAAATCTGGGTGCCGCTGGTGATGCTGGGCTTGCTGTTTGTCGCGATGCAGGTATTGCAGAACGGATTCGTTGTCTGCGCAATCATGGCATGGAAGAGCGTTATTATCATAAAATGGTCGGTGGAAATTTTCGTATGGATGCCTTACAAGCTGCCATCTTGCATGCGAAGCTGCCCTTTATTAATGAATGGAATGCAAAACGTCGTGCGAATGCTGCAGTTTATAAAGCAGCCTTCACTGCGGCTGGGTTACTCGATCGCATAACCTTGCCTGAGGAGCCATTTGCAGCATCAGCGTTGCGTGACCATCACATTTACCATCAATATGTGATTAGAGTTATTGGTAGTTCTGCTAGTGGGGCACGTGAAAAAATTATCAGCCATCTAAAAAACAAAAAAATTGGCCATGCGATTTATTATCCAGTGCCACTACACCTACAGGAATGTTTTGCTTACTTAGGTTATAAAAAAGGAGACTTTCCCGAATCCGAGTACGCCGCAGAAGAAACACTCGCATTGCCAATTTTTCCTGAGTTGCGCCAAGATGAAATAGCTTCCGTCGTAAAAGCAATTGCGGAAACAGTCTAGAAAGTTGAGAGGTTCATGGATTCTCATCACCAACTTAGTTTTGACATGGGGCCATTGAAACCGGCTGCTTTACCTTTTGAAAAAAAGAGAACACGGACGCATAAGATTCCGAAAAAAAGTGAATCACTTCCAGAGGCTCTTGAAATCACCCCCTCTCGGCAAGTACTCAGTGTAAGTGAAGTCACGCGACGTGTAACCTTGTTACTAGAAAAGGGAATTGGTGAAGTTTGGATTGAAGGAGAAATTTCTAATTATCGGCGTCAATCTTCCGGCCATCATTATTTCACCCTCAAGGATGCAGAGTCACAAATTGCCTGTGTTCTTTTTGCTCGCAGCGCAGCGATGGCGCTTGCAGGTTGCTCATTTAGAAATCTGGACACCACAAAAAGTCCACCTTCTTCAGAGCCCGAAGGATCTGAATTTTATAAAGAAAGGCAAGGCAATACAGTGCAGGAGTGTCTTGCGGATGGTCTTTCTGTAGAGCTCTGCGGATCGGTGACCGTTTATCAACCGCGTGGACAATATCAAGTGATCGTGCGTTTAGTCCAAGCCAAGGGGCAAGGGATGTTGCAAGCAAAATTTGAAGCACTAAAACAAAGGCTCTCTTCAGAAGGCTTATTTGATCAGGCTCGAAAGCGTTCACTACCTCGTTTTCCGCAGCGCATTGGTGTTGTAACATCGTCAACAGGTGCAGCGTTGGCTGATTTTCTCAACGTGTTGCATCGCCGTCATCCAGGCTTACGTGTCGTGATCAATCCGGTGCGCGTGCAAGGGCGTGGGGCAGCGCAAGAGATAGCAAGAGCTATTAGCGAATTTTCTGACGCAGAAAGTCCTATCGGCTCTGTTGATGTTATCGTGGTTACGCGAGGGGGGGGGAGTTTAGAAGATCTTTGGGAATTTAATGAAGAGGTTCTTGCCAGAGCGATTGTGGCCAGTAGCATTCCGGTCGTGAGTGCTGTCGGTCACGAAATTGATTTTACAATTTGCGATTTTGCGGCTGATGTGCGCGTGCCAACGCCAAGTGCTGCTGCAGAGTTGTTGGCTGCTGATGCAGTCGCACTACAAGAGAAAATTTTTTCCTTGGTGATGAAAATTACTCGCGAGCTGATGGCACGCCATACCTTGGCCATGAAGAGACTCGATTATTTAAAAAAATCTGTTCTCTTTCGTGAGCCGGAACGTCTTTTTTCACAAATGTGGCAAAGTATAGATCGGCTAGAAGAGGTCCTTGTCATACACGTTCGGCGACGGTGTGAAAAATTTCATACCTCCATCATGATGGCAACGTCTTCATTAAGAGGAAGTCATCCGAAACATCTTCTTTTTCAAGCGCGTGAGCGACAAACCGCACTACGATATCAGCTCGATCGCCAGTTATTGCATCGAAAAGATCTTTTGATGGCCACGCTAGAACGTCTTCGTTCTTCGCTCGCTGCTCTGAGCCCTCAAGCAACCTTGGCGCGGGGTTTTACCATTACAAGAAACGGAGCCGGCGCTGTTTTAACTTCAGCAAAACAAGTATCTAAAGGATCTTTGCTGCGGACGGAATTTCGTGATGGAGTAATTGATTCTGTTGAAACGAGGTTATAGACACCAAGAACAGATAGAAAGTGGAGAAAGAACATTTTTGTGTTTTTCTCTGTTCTTTGTGGCTATTAGGTCTTTTGCTTTTTCAATTTTTCAGCCAAACTCTCTTCATAATGAAAAAAAATCACGCTATTGGCTTATTAATAATTTTTTTAGCTATCGTTGCACCCCTCTCTGCGACCTCAACCTCCTGTTCTCCTCATCCGCCAGCTAAAGAAAATCCTGGTTCACTACCGGTACTTGCTAGCCTTGAGCGTATCAGTAGTGATCTTCACCTGACATCGCTTCAGAGGAGCGTTGTTGCAGGATTGCGCAGTGACTATCGTGCAGCAGCTCTTAAAATAACTCAGGTAAAATATAAAACCTCATCAGAGGTGGCTCAGGCTCAAGTAGATTTGGATAACCTCTCTACTACTTTTAATCATCGCGTACTTGCCATTCTCAATGCAACTCAATGTCGTCGTCTCCGCGAAATTGAACGACAAATGCTCGGTGGTACTTTACTCACCTCTCCATCAGAGCAAGAATTTTTAGGTCTGAGCGATCAACAAAAAAATCAAATCGCTGTAATTCAAAAAGATGCCCAAGCAAAAGCAGCAACAATTAATTTTTGCGCAGATCAAGGGAAATTAAATTACCATCAACAAGTAATGGCTCTGCATAAAAATCGTCAAAAACATGCGAAAAAAATGCTCGAAGTTCTAACACCTGAGCAGATGAAAATCTGGAACGCCGCACAGGGAGTAAAAATCGCCTCTTAGCACCTTTTGGGTCGTATTCGTTCACGCAATGCCGTTAAAATTTAACGAATTAAGTGACGGCAAGGGGTACAGGTGGCAGGGGTTCAGATGACAGGTAAGTAAGGCCTACGGAAAAAAGAGCAAATTTTATTCGACGAGTTTTGTCTTAATTGTCTTAAGTTGACGCCATTGTTCGTTCACGTGAGCGGAAAAGTAAGAGCGAATAAAAATAGATTTGTCAGGAACTGAGACCAGCAAGATCAACTACCAAGTTTTTGAAAATACGTGATTAAGTGACGGCAAGGGGTACAGGTGG
>JBIRBD010000214.1:0-1684 GCA_044326465.1 Chthoniobacterales bacterium | reverse complement strand
ATAAAAATTAAAGCCCATAAGGAGTAAGAAAAAGAAAAGTATCACATAAGCAAGAGGCGTACGAAAATAAGTCGCCACCTCCTGTTTCCAAAGAATCAAAAAAGTTCGCATCAGAAAAAAAATAACAGGGATGAAAGGGGTTCAGCTGACAGGGTTACAGGCTACCGGTTAAACAGGCCTACGGCAAAAAGAGCAAAATTTATTTAACGAATTTTATCTTAAGTTGACGCCATTGAAGTTGTTTTAGAGCACTTTAAATAAAGCTATAGCCGCGCCAATTGAATAATAAATACACCAAACTTATTGAGGACCCAGAAAATTTTGAAGTGCAACACCGACGATAGGAATAAAAAAATAGGAAGGGCTACATGAAGTTGATAATCTCAGGTACAAACCAAAGGAAATAAATATTAAACGTTCTTAAAATCTATGAAATTCCCTCTTATTATATTCCTAGGAGGGATACTCCTCTCCTGTTCACCATTCGCTGCAGCCTCGACTCAAGCTGTTACTGCCAGTGATTATGTTGCTTTCCTCAACACAACCGCAGTAAGTGATCCGGAACATATCTATGAAAACGCAATGGAGACTGATCCAGCAGTGGCATCCATTCTACGTTCTGGAGTACCTGGTCACTATCATTACAGAGTGCTTGCTGGACGAGAAAATCTTCCGATTACCTTTGTTAATCAAAGAGCCGAAATAGCCTATATTGAGTGGGTTAATAGAGTGCTCAGTACAGCGCTCTCTAGAGAAATTAGTGCTAACTCTAAAGGGTATGACTTAAAGGTGGATCACCCTTTGAGTGATAAAATTTTGAAATCCAATCAAAATCCTTTCTTCATTGAAAACAATGCCTCCTCACAGCTCAACATGATCTCTCCAGAAGCTGTAGAAACTATAGAAGCTGGTGTTAGTGTTGGTGAGATTGCTGAAGATGCTTTAGTCGTCGCTGCTGTTCTCGCTGGCGCTAGGGCTGGAGCTGAAGTTGTAGGCCGAGCTGAGGCTATGCAACATGATGCTTCAGCAATAAGCCAAGAAAGCGGTCCCCATCTTAGGACAAGTCCAAGTCCAAATCCAAGCCCAAGCCACAATGCCGCTGTTCCTTCCAGTACTGCTCCTTTTAGCCCTCTCAGTGCCAGAGCAGAGGGGTTTAGAACAATGGTTAAAACGGCAAGTAGCAGTGCTGGCAATGATGTTGATGGTGAGGCAAAAAGAAGTGAACCCGTTCAAACTTTCGCTCAAAATAGGGACGTTATGACTTTCAACCATAGTCAAGAGGAAAGCCCATTTCTTCAGATTGCCTCTCGCCAGGAGGGGAAATCTCAACGCCTAGATTACAAAGATGCTTTGACACTATTTTTGAAAGCTAAAAAAGCATCTAGCGACATCATAGCCGCTGATCAAGAAATCGAAAAAGCGATTACGGCAGAGCAAAAAAACACGGATCTGGGTAAGACTTCTAATTACAGAGAGGCAACAGAGTCTGCCTGTGACACTCTTATTACAAGAACCAAACTAGCAGTAGCCGCTTGGGAGGAGCTCCTAAAAACCGCCAATCAAGCTCTAGCAGCCACATCCATGCTTGATGCGCGAGAGGATTTAAAAACTTTCTGGAAGACGATATTAGAAAGAGCTGAAACAGAATAAACATCATTGTTTTCTCTTACTGCAGAAAGCGCTT
>JBIRBD010000124.1:0-6168 GCA_044326465.1 Chthoniobacterales bacterium | reverse complement strand
GTAGGTAGCCTCGACCGCTCAAGGTTGTTTCAAAAGCAAAGTCGACTCTAGCCTTTGCTAGTCTCTTTAACTCGCTAAGAAATAATCTTCCTGCAGCCAATTCAACAAGCGAAGGAGAGAGAGGCGAAAGTCCTGCTGCTATAAGATCGGCATTAATGAAATGAACAACGCCAACTTCTTGCAATAAAAACTCTCGCGCAAACGTTGTCTTCCCTGCCCCATTTGGGCCAGCGATGATAAAGCAACGAGGATTTTTTCCCTTCATTTATTTTGGCAGCTATTAGCAAAGCTGATGTCATCTGTTATCTCTCCCCTGTTTTACGCTCCATAACTCTTTGAAAATTTCTTTTTGCTCTCCTCTTCACTGGCTACCGCTGCAACAGAGGACTCGTTACCACTTTGAGAACCTGCCTTCGCAGCCTCAGTAGAATGCGAAGGCAGGTTCTTTGAGACTTCAACAAAAGTAATCTGCAGCTCGGAAATAATTCCATTGAGAATTTCGCTCTCTTCCTGGCTCAAATTGCCACGTGTCTTTTCACGAAGCAATTCCAAATGATCAATGAACATTTTCGCTGCCTCGAGATGGAGGGAGGTATTACCTGTTTCGGGATGAGGTATTTTTCCTAGGCAGAGAGCGGCTTGCTGAGCTTGCATCATCACAAACTCAATGAAACGTTGGGTTAATTGCCCGTTACTTTGATCAGCGGATTGAATTTCGGCCATAATATTATTTATGTTTAAGGTTGGTGTAATTTTGCTGTAACTGCCTCATTTGGTGTAACAACTATTTCGACAGAACCAGGAACTGCGAGATATTTTTTTATCACATTGTTCACTTTATCAAGCGTCACACCGTTGATTTCGGAGGTGCGATGTTGATAATGATCAAATCCAAGTCCCATCAGCTCATCTCCTGCTGACTCTGCAGCCATGCCAGCATTGGATTGATTATTAATTGCTTCAGATCCTAGGATTTTTTTCTTAGCGCGATCGAGCTCCTCCTGCGTTAAGCCATCTTTAGCGAGTTTGTTGATCTCATCATCAAACTCATGCTTGGCCAGATCACATTTTTTGGGATCAGTGCCGAGGTAAAAAATAAAAGCTCCTTGGGCTAACCCCATCGAGTTAGAAGCCCCAACAAAATAAGCAAGACCAAGTTTTTCGCGGATGCGATTAAAGAAACGAGAACCAAGGTCACTGCAGGCCGTTGCAAGTATTTCCAATTCAGGTCGATCTGGACTTACTAGCGCAGCACCAAGAAATCCTTTCATCACGATAGCTTGTTGTTTTTGTTGGGTCGCTTGTTCGCTGATTGCCTCCGTTAAGAGAGCAGGCACGGGGGGGTCCTCAAGCGCCAACGTACCAGTAGGGATATTGGAAAAAGCTTTTGTTGCCATTGCAAGAACTTCCTCCGCCTTAACATCGCCAAAAACAGCTAATACGCCGTTATTGCCGACAACAAGATGCTTATACAAGGTTTTTAACATCTCTGGCGTTAAGGCAGCAACAGATTCTGATGTTCCAACTAAACGACGCGAATAAGGATGTTTGCCAAAAAGTTTTTTCTTCAACAAATTTTTTGCAACACTAGTGACCTGGTCATCTTCAGCTTTAATCGAAGCAAGTTGCGTCATTTTCTCGCGGTCAACTTCCGATTGTGGAAAAGTTGAATCTGTGAGTACATCGGATAGAAGGTCCATTCCAAGCTGAAGATCAGGCTTCATCACATCGAGTGCCACACTTAGGCTATTACTTCCAGCATCGGCACCAATACTGCCTCCAACTTGTTCAATCGTCTGTGCTATTTGTTCTGCCGTTTTTGTTGTGGTGCCTTTAGTAATCGTGCTGGCGAGCAGCTGAGTGATGCCATTATTTTTTATGTCTTCGATAAGCAGTCCTCCGCGAAAGAATGCGGTCATCGTAACAAGAGGCAAGCGATGATCCTCGCGTACAAGCAGACGAAGGCCATTGGGCAGTGTGAATTTTTTAACATCTCCAGCAACAACAATATCTTCTTTTTTTTCTGCAGTCGTATCTAATTTTTCTGCAGGCTCTGGGTCAAGTGATGTGACCGTTAACCCATCGTTGATAAGATATTTTGTAGCAACACGCTTCACATCATCAGAAGTAACGCGATTAATTGCAGCAAGATATTCTTTTCCAAAACGTGGGTCTCCTGTCTCAAGCCAGCTACCACCATAGTCAGAAGCTCTTCCCCGCATGGTTGTTAGTGAATTAAGATGATCTGCAAGGATTCCCTTTTTTGCTTTTTCAAGCTGTTGAGTAGTGATTCCATTTTTCTCGAGTAGCTCGACTTGCCTGAGAATTTCAGCTTCTGCGGCATCACGTTTTTTAGGATCAGCTATTGCAGCAAGGTAGATCAAACCTTCGCGTTGATTGAGGGTATAAAGACCAGCACTAATTTGATAAACAAGCTCTTGTTTTTCACAAACCTCTTGATTGAGCAAAGAGCTAGCACCAGAGCCTAGAACGCTAGAAAGAACCTCTACAGCGGGTGCATCAGGACTCGTAAGACCTGGTGCTTTCCATGCAATATTAATGCGGCTTAACTCAGTTGGAAAAACATCACGCCCAACACGCTTGCCTAACTGCGGTGGCTCTTCCTGCACAAGCACAGGCTCAAGCGGCTGACGTGGCTGTGTTTCAAAAAGACCTGTTAACTGTCCTACAATTTTTCTGGCATCCACATCACCTACGATGACAAAGCAAATATTATTCGGAACATAGCGCATCTTGTAATAGGCCATCGCATCTTCACGTGTGAGGGTATTGTAAATATCAAGGTGACCAATGACTGGCTCGCGAAACGGACTTACATGAAAGGCTGTGCGAAAGAGCAACTCTGAACTCATGCGATCGGGATTATCATAGACCATCGCAAACTCACGATGAATGACTTCTTGCTCTTTGTCATATTCTTCTTTTGGTAATGTGGCATTCATCATGGCATCCGCCAAAATATCAACCGCCTCGCTTGTGCCTGTCGATGGCGCATCAATCCAGTAAACAGTCCGATCAAATGAAGTATAGGCATTGATGTAACCACCTTGGTCTTGAACTTGTTTAGCAATAACACCAGGAGCACGCGTGGTGGTACCTTTGAAAAGCATATGCTCCAAAATGTGCGACAGACCTGCGCCGAGCAGGCGCCCCTCATGAATACTACCGGTCCCACACCAAGCTTGGACAGAGACCACTGGCGCACTACGGTCTTCTTCCACAATAATGGTCATGCCATTAGGTAAGGTAAAAAGCTGTGGTTTTTCAGAAACAGAGAGAACGTTATTTGATGAGGTAATAGAATTGGTAGAGGAATTAGTTGAAGACATAGTGAGCTGAGTTTGTGAAATCGGGTACGAAGTATTTTGAGCTGTTTGTTCCTTGGGTGGCTCTGAAAAAAGAAGCGGCGATGAGACGATTAACAATAGTGGAATGAGAGATTTTTTCATAAGTTATTTTTTAGAACGGGTAACTCTGCCGTTGAAACAAAAGAAGATTTTGGTTGAAAAGGTGTTACAAAGGCTTCTTCAAAATCAAAGACATTGGAAAAAGTACTAAGGGTATCATCTTGTGTTCTTCCCAACACACCGGTTTCAATTAAATAAAAAACCATCTGCCCTATATCTTCACATTTTTTGATACCCCAATAATAAAGCACCGTGATGGCCATCGGACCAAACTCTTGTAGTGCCTTCGCGCGAAACCCCTCTAGCAGCTCAAGCGCACTGAGATGAACTGATGGATTTTTTCGATTTTTGCGACGTCGTTTGAGTGAAAAATTCAATGTATCATGTAAGAAAAAATAAGCCTCACTACGATAACAGGGATGTTTTTCTACGATAAGGTCGACTGCTTCTTGAAATCCTAAAACATGCATGGGATAAGCGTTGCTGAGCAACGTGGTTGATAGCTTGTAGAATCCAGATCAATACTTTGACTGAAAGTGGAAAGTTAAAGTATTAAAAAAAATAGAGTGACTGGCAATATTGATATTTGATGAACAATCTAATAACTACGAACTGCCTTGTTACTTAGACTCTGTTCGCAAAGCATGAAATTTTAACCAAAGCTTTATTTTACTCAATGCCCTTTTTTAAAAGAAAGATCCGTTTTTGCTCCTTTATCTTTTTGTCGAAGACCTAATTTCACCTGCTAGCCTGTACCTCTGTAACGTGTAAACCTAAGCCTGTCCAAAAAAATCATTTTTTTGGACAGACTCTACTTAACAAAGCTTCTGGCGCCTCATGAACACTCCTCCACTGTTTGACGCCCATTCCTATAACGAATGTTAGCAAAAAACAAATAACCACACATTGTTCACGTCGTGTTAAGCATAACATTGAATTATAGTAGTTGATGCCTTATCGAGGGCAAGGAAGCTCTTAATTTTTCAACGATTCCTCTATAACATCCACCTCTGCCCCTTCTCCTATGAGCGCGTAGAGTTCTGCAACATGGGCTGAGCTCATGCGGATGCAGCCGTAGCTTTTGGTCTTTCCAAGCCAAGCCTCTTGCGGTGTGCCATGAATATAGATGTGACGCGCAAACGCATTTTTATTTTGCCTCTCTTTACCTTGGAGCCAAAGGATGCGTGTAATGATGGGGTCTCGGCCGGGCGCATTGGGAGATATGATTTCACCGGTAGGTCGACGATCTTTAAAAACCATTCCAAGCGGAGCTCCCTCACCAATTTTTTTGCGAATGATAAAATGCCCGAGCGGTGTCTCTTTGCTATTAATAGTATCGCCTGTTCCAAATTTTGAAGTCGAGACCGGATAGGTTGCCACGGGATAGCCATCATTAAAAACAATCATCTTCTGATCGGCTGTGCTAATAAGCAGCCTGTGATGAGTATCGCGAGCGCATCCAGCAAGAAGAAGTATCATTACCAGTGAGAAGGTGAGGATGTTTTGAAATTTCATAAAGGCCGAAAATTATCCTAAAAATAGTGATGGGAGTGAGAAAATTAATGTAATAGAGAACAAAATTTTTATTTTCATTCACGTTTTTAGCTTAAACGACTAGCCTCATTTTCCATGCGCCTTTCCGCAGGATTATCACAGAGTCAAATTTTCTCTCCGCAGATGCAACAAGGGTTGCAACTTTTGGAAGCCCCCATAATGGAGCTTCGACAATTAGTCTCTGCGGAACTCGCTATCAACCCCATGCTCGAGGAGGAATTTTTACCGCAACCAGAAATTGATTTTGAATCTTCAGCAAAAGAGCATTCGGAGCTAAAGGAAGCGATAGAACCATGGCGCGAAGAAATGAATTTTTCTACTAGCAATGAAGAGGCTGAAGAACGTCGGCGCTACTTTTTAGAATCATACCCCTCAACAACCACGCTCTCGGAGATGCTTCATGCGCAATGTGCCGCTTTTCCAAAAGAAGAAGAGGCTATCATTGAAATGATTATAGGTAGCCTTGATGATTCTGGTTACTTGCGTATGAGCTGCACTGAAATTGCTGAAGAAACAGGCAGGAGCGTATTGAGTGTAGAGAAAGTTTTAAAAAAAATTCAACAGCTCCATCCACCTGGCATCGCTGCACGTAATCTGAACGAATGTCTTATTCTTCAGCTCGAGCGTCAAGGAAATGGAAATGGTTTGGCCTCAAGAGTCGCGCGGCATTATCTGCCACAACTTGCGCGTCATCAATATCAAGAAATAGCAAAGCTGCTTCATGTTTCTGTTTCTGAAATTTTAGAAACTGCAAAAATTATTTCATACCTTGAGCCTCATCCGGGAAGACCTTATAACGTGATTAATCATCAGGAAGTCATTCCTGATGCGATTGTTTTTTTTGAGCAAGAAAAAATTGTTGTGAGACTTAATAGAGAACAGCTTCCTCGACTTCGTATTAACGCTCATTATAAAGAAGTATTGGCTGCGCAGCCTGATAACATAGAACTCCGTGGCTATCTCCGCGACCATATTCGCGACGGAAAAAATTTCATCCAAAGTGTAGAGCAGCGCCAAGAGACACTACTTTTGGTTTGTCGTGAAATTGTACGGAGGCAGGAAGATTTTTTTCGTCTTGGAATTTATGGGATGCATCCCCTCACCATGGCTGACGTTGCATCACTACTCAACCTTCATCCAACAACGATTGGACGCGCTGTGGCAGGAAAATATATCGACACGCCGC
>JBIRBD010000009.1:0-26283 GCA_044326465.1 Chthoniobacterales bacterium | reverse complement strand
GAGTGAGAAAATTAACGTAAGAGCTTAGTCTAAAAATGATTTTTAAAAGCCCGTGGCATACCCAATGGGTACGTGAGGATTTTTGAAAATTATTTTGAGGCTGAGCATATTGCGTTAATTTGCCACGATCCATTGCCGTTTTTAGGTTCAACGCATATTATCTTAAATAACCGATATTGAGTCTAAAGAGGTAGGATGATTCGCGCGAATGGTATAACTCAAATTTTTTCTTGCCAGCCCTTTTAAATTTGATACTCTCTTCGGCCTTATGGCAAAGACTTCATGGTTAGAACGCGACAAGCGCAAACGGGCGACCGTTGTAAAATGGGCTGAGTTGCGCGCTGAATTAAAAGCAAAAAAAGATTATATTGGCCTCAGCCAATTACCTCGCGATGCAAGCCCTGTGCGCCTTGTAAATCGCTGCAAGCTCACGGGTCGCCGTCGTGCTTTCATTCGTCGCTTTAAACTTTCTCGTATCACCTTTCGCGAAATGGCCACTAACGGCCTTATTCCAGGTGTTACAAAGTCAAGTTGGTAAAGAGCCTTGTTTCATAGCTCATTTGCTCAGGAGCGTTTAGCTTTTTTTACTGACTAACTTCCTTAATCAGCTTAGCAGGTTAAAAAGTTACCGAGTTATGAGGCACTGCGAGATTACAAAAAAAATTTGCTCGTGTGATATACTGATCACAAATGAAGAAAATTTTTTTCATAAAACGATTTTTTTGAATTATTTAAAAAAATCTCTTCCTTGCGCCTTGCCCTTTAGTTTCTCTAATAGAGTTTAGCTTGAGAGCCAATCGAGATATTAATTTTTAAACTCGCGTAATTGCTCATCTCCTTCTGGAGATAAGCAATAGTTCTCGGTTCTCGGTTGATAGTGAAGAAATAACTTTTTTTCTTAGCTGCTAAAAAATAAGCATTGCCCTAAGAGGCTGATAAAATTGGATTTTTTTTAATAAATTTTTCGAACAAAACAACCAGCAACTGACAACCAACAACCGACAACTTCTTGCTCGTCTTCTTCGCCAGAAGGAGATGAGCAATTACAAATTCGGCATCCTTCGAACAAACCATGTCCCTCATCGCGGTCGCATTTTTCCTAGCAGAAGTCCATCCTTCTGCTTCCTGGGATTCCGGTGAGATTATTTTTCTAAAAATCGCGGCGATTTTTTTTCTCGTCCTGCTTAATGGACTTTTTGTTGCCTCAGAATTTGCCATTGTAAAAATTCGTCCGAGCCAAATTCAAACGCTCATCGAAGAAAAGAAAAAACGGGCTCATCTTGCAAGGCACATTACAAGTAATCTCAACGCCTATCTTTCGGCTACCCAACTCGGTATTACACTGGCAAGTTTAGGCCTCGGTTGGATTGGCGAGCCATTTATTAACTCGTTATTAACGCCTTTCTTTTTTTTATTGGGCATTACATCAGAGCATGTCATCACAACACTCTGTTTTATTCTGGCTTTTACACTCATTACGTTTTTACACATTGTTCTTGGAGAACAAGCCCCCAAAACATTAGCGATTCGCAAAGCTGTTCCTGTCCTACTTTGGCTGAGCCCGATGCTCACGCTCTTCTACACTTTCTTTCGCCCTGCCATTCTCATACTTAATAGTGCTTCCAATGCATTGCTCCGTTATGTTTTTCGTCTTGAACCTGCCAATGAAACAGAATTATTTCACAGCGAAGAAGAACTCCGTCTTATTTTAGGGGAAAGCACGAAAGCTGATGAAGTCACTCCGCTCGGCCAAAAACTCGCGCTTAATGCCTTTGACCTTCGCTATCGTGTGGTCCGCGATATCATGACACCACGCAATAATGTCATTTACCTCGACCTCAAAAAAGATTTTGATGGTGAGCTCACCAAGGCCATTCTTTCACAACATACCCGTTTTCCGATTTGTAGCGGCGAGCTGGACGATGCTTCTGGGCTTGTTCATATCAAAGATCTCTTGGAACTTGTTCATACAAAGCGCAAAAAACTAGAGAGCATTCAACGCCCTCTGCTTCACGTTTCAGAGATGATGTCACTAGAAAAATTATTGAATTTTTTCCTCAGTAAACATGCTCACCTTGCCATTGCTATTGATGAATATGGTGGTGCTGTCGGCATTGTTACCCTCGATAACGTACTGGAGGAACTTGTTGGTTCAATCCAAGATGAATTTGATACTGCTGATGAAGAATTTTATCGCATCAGTGATTGTGAGTTTGAAGCTGCAGGCTCATTAGCTCTTCATGATTTAGCAGAGATGACTGAGTTAAAATTTGATGAAACCGAAGTGAGCACTATTGGCGGTTATATTACACAATTGCTCGATCATCTACCTCAACAAGGAGAACAAGTCTCCATTGGCAATTACCATGCAACAGTTACCGAGAGCGATGGCAGACGCGTTTTAAAAGTACGTTTTTTAAGAGACTGCCAAGCAGCATTGTAACGAGTAACGGTAATTGCTCATCTCCTTCTGGCGAAGAAGACGAGCAAGAAGTTGTCGGCTGTCAGTTGTTGGTTCTTGGTTGTTTTTGTTGAAATTTTTATTTTAAAAATCCACTTTTATCAGCCTCTTAGGGCAATGCTTCTTTTTAGCAGCTAAGAAAAAATTTGTCTCTTCACTATCAACCGAGAACCGAAAACTAATAACCATTGCTTATCTCCAGAAGGAGATGAGCAATTACCAAGTAACGTGTACCGGGTGACGAGGCAGTCAAACTTTGCACGCGAAAAACTTCTTCTTGTTGAAAACATTTTGAGAAAGTTTAGTTTTAAAAAATATGGAAAATAACGGGCTTATTATTAGTTGGGATAATGTCGCGAAACCACGCGCTACGCGCTACTCGCTACTCATTACGGTGTCGTTCCTGTTCTTATTTTTCTGTGCTACTCTCAGCGCACAAGATAATAAGGAGCTCTCGAACAAAGATACCCCATCCTTTATTTCAACACCTAGGCTTGCACCCTCTATCCCTAACAATGCCAACGTCTCTACCAATCAGGCTGCAAGTAATGAAATCTCAACATCCACAGTTTCTGCATCAGCAACAAATTCTTTTACTGCATCAAATACTCCCTCTCCAGTAACAAATAATTCACCACTGCCGCTACCAACACCTCCTTCTACAGCCCCATCAACACCCCCGTTGCCGAGTAATAATCTTTCTTCATTGCAAGTAATACCCCCTCATGCAACCTCTACAAATCAATTCTCTTATCCTACTCCCTTAGGAACTAACTCAACTACCTTTGATGATCTTGGGCTCATTAAAAAAAATGATACTATTCCCTTTTCCACAAAGGCACTTGCAAAAGCAGGCGAACAGGTAAAATCAGGCGTAGTCGCCACTAATGTACCATCCTTGACGATTGATGACTGTGTGAAAACAGCCCTACAAAAAAACCCGTTAATTCTTCAAGCTATTGATACAATCCGCCAGCAAAGCGGCAATTTTATTACCATTCGCTCTGCCATGCTTCCACAATTTGGAGTAACTAACAGTACTTATGCATGGACCGATCCAGAATTGAATAATAAAAATAATCTTCCAGCCAATTTAGTCCCCAATAATCAAACATGGGGAATTACGCTTGGCGCTTCGCAACTCCTTTATAATGGAGGGACGGCACAAGCTAATGCTAAGGCTGCTAAGCTTTCAGAACAGATGGCCTATTATCAACTTCGTGTAACCATCAATGCCATTATTGCTCAAGTGGTCTCTGCTTTTTATCAAGTCGTTCTCGATCGTGCGCTTGTTGTCGCTAACCAGCAAAGCGTTGAAGTGTTAGCGACTAACGTGATCGATCAAAAAAACCGCTATGATGCTGGCACCGTTCCTCGCTTTAATGTCTTACAAGCAGAAGTTCAGCTCGCCAATGCACAACCTGGCTTGATTGCGGCACGCAATAACCTTCGTGTTGCCCTTTTTCAACTGGTGCAACTTATTGGGATGAACTATCCCAACCTACAAAATATACAAATTCCTTTTCACGTTGTTGGCGAACTTGAGTATCATCCGCGCAAAATCAATAGCGATGACTCTATTTATACAGCGCTTCAGCGAAGCCCTATTCTCAAAGCGCAGCGTCAAAATATCTTAGTTATGGCACAAAATGTCACAGCTGCTCTTGGTGGTTACCTCCCGACAATAACTACCGCTGGGGGCTATCAATATCAATCGTATGACGGCACCATTTCCTCTCAAGGAACTATCCACTACACTCATAACCTAGCGAATTTTGTGAGTGGTTGGTTTTTTGGCCTGCAGGGTAATTGGGCGATTTTTGATGGACTCAATACCTATGGAAGCGTCAAGCAAGCGAAAGCTAATCTTATGTTTCAAAAGACAGCTTATGACAATGCTGTCCGTGGCGTTATTCTTTCAGTGCAACAAGCTATCTCCAATATGCAAGAAGCACAGGAAACAGTCGAAAGTCAGAAGGCCAATGTGACGCAGGCAGCGGAAGCATTACGCCTTTCTCAAGAACGACTCAATGCTGGTGCTGGCGTTCAGCTTGATGTGCTCAATGCACAAATCCAGCTCCTCTCTGCGCAAACCTCAGTGCTACAATCAGAATACAACTATATCGCCGCTACAGCTATTTACGACCAGGCACTCTCCCTAAATACACAATATGAGGAACTTTTTGATGATCCAATGAATCATCGCGAACGCATGCGTTATAAAAATTTAATTTCGTCACACCACCTCGACCCACCACTACCACGTGCTCTGCGGCCCACTGATCCATTACCATCCTCTCTTGTGGAACAAGTAGGCAGACCGGCGCCATCACCGACACCTTCCGCAAAAGCGAAAAAGAAAAAATAGAAGGCTCCCAATAATCCTAAAAACGGTGATGGGAGTGAGGAAATTAACGTGCATGCTTAGTCTAAAAAGGGACGCCTTATTTTATTTTTTATTACCTGTTGCACTTCACTCTTGAATGGGCCGGATTATGAGCTTTCTCAATTCTTCATTCGTTTTAGCCTCTCAGGTTACCGCCCGCCTTGTCGCACCCAATGCTCTTCCTGGGCCGCTCATCGCTATTGCGCGCGTGGTAAAAAGTGACGTTGAGTGGAGACAGCAGCTCGGCCAAAAAGCTTATGAAGTTTTGCGAGCAAAGGGAACAGAAGCTCCGTTTTGTGGCAACCTCCTCGATAACCATAAAACTGGAATTTACTTCTGCGCAGGTTGTGATCTTCCCCTTTTTTCTTCGCAAGCTAAATTTCATTCAGGCACTGGCTGGCCTAGTTTTTTTCAACCCTTCGCTCCTGAAAATATTATTACCGAGACCGATCACTCGCATGGGATGATGCGTGATGAAATTCTCTGCGCTCGCTGCAGCGGACATTTAGGTCATGTTTTTAATGATGGCCCACCGCCAACAGGCTTTCGTTATTGCCTTAATTCAGCAGCGCTTGTTTTTCGTGATCAAGAGGAAACAAAGAAAAAAGCACCCGTTTAAAAAAAACGGTGATGGGAGTAAGCATACCCGTTACTCGCTACCCGTTACTGCTACTTTCTGGACAGAACCTATATTTCTGGGCAATGGAAAGTCGCCGACCGACCCCAAATGCTCTTCCTGTTACTTTAAGCCCTGGCGCCGCTTGCTGACGTTTATATTCATTGCGATCGATGAGACTTACAATATTACGAACTATAGCTTCCTCAAATCCGCGTGCAACGATTTGTGCTACGCTAAGATTTTCTTCGATATAGAGTTGCAGGATCGGATCCAAAATTTCATAAGGAGGCAGAGTATCTTGATCTTTTTGATCAGGCCTCAATTCTGCGCTAGGAGGTTTTTCAATACTGTTCCAAGGAATGATTTCTTCTGAACGATTAATCCAACGTGCAAGTTGATAAACCATCATTTTGGGAAGATCAGAAATAACAGCCAGCCCTCCACACATGTCACCATAGAGCGTGCAATAGCCGACGGCCAATTCACTTTTATTTCCTGTCGTTAGCAACAGACCTCCCCATTTATTAGAAAGCGCCATTAATATCATACCACGAAGCCGTGCCTGGATATTTTCTTCTGCGCAGCCGTTCATATTAGACTGGCTTTCACCATTGAGCAAATACTCTGAAAAAACAGGCTTCAGTGAATCGATTGCTTTGTCATAAAGTTGTGTGATAGGGAGTTTTTTTGTAGTAATAGAAAGCTTTTTTGCTACTGCAATTGCATCATCGATGCTCCCTTGTGAAGAATAAGGTCCTGGCAGAAGAATTCCAGTAACGGCTTTGGAACCAAGTGCGGCTACAGCAATCACTGCAACTAAGGCCGAATCAATGCCGCCACTTAGTCCAAGAATTGCACTCTTAAATCCGCATTTTGAAAAATAATCTCGCAAGCCCAAAACAAGAGCGTCGTAAAGTTCCTCCATTTCATCACGTGCATCGCCGGCAATCTCATGTTTTCTAGCAATAGCGATGACACTGTTCTTTTCACGGCAGCCTGGCATTTCTATCCATGAAGAACCACCAGCAGCAACAACTAGAGAATGCCCATCAAAAATCAACTGATCATTTCCTCCAACAGCATTGCAGTAAGCAATGGGAACATTCAGACGTTTTGCTTGAGCAGAAATCATTGCCAACCGGCGAACTGGTTTTTTAAATTCAAAAGGCGAGGCGCTCAAATTGACAATAAGCTCTGCTCCTGCTCTTACTAGCTCTTCGGGAGGATCTACCGAATAAAGATTGTACGGAAGGTATTGTTGCGTCCACAGATCTTCGCAAATGGTGATACCAATATTGCAACCATTCACACTCACTATGGTGGATTTACTACCTGGCTCAAAATAGCGAGATTCATCGAAAACATCGTAATTAGGAAGCAATCGTTTGTGAGCGCACACCCGTGGTTGGTTTTTTGTTATGACCGCAGCAGCATTGTAAAATTTTCGTCCGCAGCCAGTAGTGTTATAATCAACAAAACCAACCACAAGCGGTACGGCGCCGATTTTTTTCTCTAGCTCATCAATCTTTTCCAGATTGGAATCAACAAATTTCCCAGAAAGAAGAAGGTCACGCGGAGGATATCCGGTTAACGCTAACTCAGGCGTTATGACGAACTCTGCACCTTGTGCTACGAGCTCTTGGTAAGCGAAAAAAATGCGCTCTGCATTACCAGCAAGATCGCCAATGGTACTGTTGATCTGTGCTAATCCTATTTTCATGAAGTTTTTAGGCTAAAAAGCAGAAAGGCCCAAGAGACAAATGTCACTTGAGCCTTTTCAAATTATAATAACTTTAGAGGTTACGCTTCTTGCTTAACTTCGACAGCTTCAGAAGCGACGGTTTCAGCAAGCTCAGCATCAACCCATTCCAAGTAGGCCATAGGAGCGCTGTCGCTCTGACGAGGTCCAAGCTTGATAATACGGGTGTAGCCACCTTGACGGGCAGCTGCAGCAGGAGCAATCTTTTCAAAAAGAACCTTTACGATATCTTTTTGTTTGAGATAAGAAATAGCAACACGGCGAGCATGTAAGTCCCCACGTTTTCCAAGTGTTACCATGCGCTCGGCAAGCGGTTTAGTTGCCTTGGCCTTAGCAAGCGTCGTTTTAATACGACGATGTTCGATCAAGCTGCAAACTTGGTTTGATAATAGAGAATCTCGATGTGCTGTGCTACGACCGAGTTTTACTGTTTTTCTGCGATGACGCATAAGAAATAAATATTTAAAAACATGAGGAGCTAATAAAACTCCTTATTGTTCTATGGTTAAACTATTGGGTTAACAATCTCCGTGGTTGTTTCAATAAGACCTGGCTCAAATTTCATGCCAAGTCCTAAACCAAGCTGAACAAGTTTGTCTTTGATTTCGTTGAGTGATTTTTTACCAAAGTTGCGATATTTCAACATCTCAGGCTCTGACTTCAGAGCTAGCTGACCAACGCTAGTAATATTTGCGTTATTAAGACAGTTCGCGGCACGAACAGAAAGCTCAATTTCATTGACGCTCATTGCTAATAATTTTTTGAGTCGGCTGTTTTCTTGACTGACTTCGGTTGGAGTTTCATCAAACTCAATTTGTGTGTCATCATAATTAACGAAAACATCAAAATGGTGACGTAAGATGGCTGAAGCCTGTAAAACAGCCTCTTCCGGTGTTAAACGTCCATCGGTCCAAAGTTCCAAAATGAGCTTATCGTAATCGGTACGTTGTCCGACACGGGTGTTTTCAACAGCATACTTCACACGCGTAACAGGCGAAAAAACAGAATCAATCGCAATCACTCCGATTGGCATATCATCATGCTTATTCTCATCACCGGTTGCAAAACCACGTCCAACCTTAATTTCAAGCTCTGCTTCAAATTTCATTTTCTTATCAAGCGTACAAATGTGTTGATCAGTATTGATCACTTCACATTGAGCTGTAGAAGTAATGTCGCCAGCAGTGACCACTCCTTCTTTATTAACAGAAAGCGTGAGGTTGCGAACTTCATGATCGTGAGCTTTGAATTTTACTTTTTTTAAATTCAAAATAATTTCTACCACATCTTCAACAACACCAGGCAAGCTGCTAAATTCATGAGAAACACCTTCAATGCGAACAGAAGTAATGGCAGCGCCTTCTAACGAAGAAAGCAGCGTGCGGCGCAACGAATTTCCGATCGTATGACCATAGCCAGCCTCAAATGGCTCAGCAATGAATTTTGCATAGGTTGCGGTGGCAGAAGATTCTTCTTTAACAAGAACTTTCGGCATCTCAAAACGACCAAGGCGAATAGGCATAATGTGTAATTTTCTTGCCGGGTTACCCTTGGCGCTACTGGTTATCAGTCAAAAACTGATTCCCCAAGGACCGACGGCGAGCATGATACTTGCGCAGCCGAAAATAGTACCAGGTTGAGCGAGAATGACAAGAGGAAAAGAGTTGAGGGGTTGAGCAGCACCGCTATCGCGGAAAATTAAGAGAATCTTTGTAACTACCAACGTCACAAATAAAGGAGTGCAAATTTTTTTAAAAAATATTCTCCTTAAATTTATTTAACCCTCTCAACCCCTAAACTTTTTCAGCGCTTACTCTTCTTTTACCGTTGCAATAGTTTGAACAATACGGCCTGAAATTTTATAGGGATCACCCTCGGAGTTAGGACGACGATCCTCTAAATAGCCCCTGTATCCATTATTGATAAAACTATGAGGCACACGAATGGAAGCTCCACGATTGGCAACACCATAATTGAATTTATCAATTGATTGTGTTTCGTGAAGTCCCGTCAAACGGAGGTGATTGTCTGGTCCATAAACAGCGATATGCTCATTTTTGTACTTATCGAAAGCTTGCATGAGTTTTTCAAAATAATCCTTACCTCCTTTTTCACGCATAAATTTGCTCGAAAAGTTTGCATGCATTCCCGACCCATTCCAATCAACATCCTTGCCGAGCGGCTTACAATGAAACTCTACGTCGACACCATAACTTTCGCAGAGACGCAACAGCAAATAACGAGCAACCCACATTTCATCAGCAGCGCGGCGTGAACCTTTTCCAAAAACCTGAAATTCCCACTGACCTTTTGCTACCTCAGCATTGATCCCCTCATGATTAATTCCAGCCTCCAAGCAAAGCTCTAAATGCTCATCCACAATTTCACGGGCAATGGAGCCCACATTGGAAAAACCAACGCCGCAGTAGTATGGACCTTGAGGCTTAGGGTAACCATCCTCTGGAAAACCGAGCGGACGACCACCTTGATAAAGAAAATATTCTTGCTCAAACCCAAACCAAATATCGGGATCATCAAGAATCATCGCTCGTGAATTAGAAGGATGAGGTGTACCATCAGGCATCAATACTTCGCACATAACAAGAAACGCATTTTCTTTTGTAGCATCAGGAAAAAGCGCTACAGGCCTGAGCAGGCAGTCAGAGCTCTTTCCTTCAGCCTGGCGAGTCGAGCTTCCATCAAAATTCCACATTGGCAATTGCTCCAGCGTCGGCGTTTCAACAAATTCTTTGATTGTAATTTTGCTACGAAGATTAGCGACCGGTTCATAACCATCGAGCCAGATATATTCTAGTTTATATTTTGCCATAAATAATGAAGAAGTTGAAATATACGAGTTAACGCAGTAAATCTACGATGAACTTACCAAGGATCAAGCAACTTTATAAAATTTTTAAATTTACCTTTAAGCCAAGTTTTTACAAAATTTTATCACTTCGAATTGAAATGTTAGGGTATAATATTCGCCGACAGCTAAAAACCAATAGCCGACAACTTTATTGCTCTTATCCTTCGATAAAAGGAGATCAGCAATCACCTCTATGCAAGCAGCCAAAGATACATTACGTGCCTCAGTCCACATCAGCTTTGATGGGCGTGTGATTAAAAAATTTCGCGGACCTAAAGCAGAAGAACGTTTTATTAACGAAGTAAAAGTTCTTCGTTACCTCGAAAAAAAAACCTGCCTCTTTGTACCACGACTCATTGAACATGATCCTGCAACATTGACAATGACCACCACCAATTGTGGCTCACGCGTAGAACATCTCGATGAAACTCGTTTAAAAGAACTCTTCGCAGAACTTCAAGAATACGGGGTTCGCCATGATGACCCAACAAAAGCAAATGTCACCTATCGCCAAAAAGATGGCCGCTTTTGTCTCATTGATTTTGAATTTGCGACAATACTAACGGCTGAAAGCCGTTAGTAGGCTATAGACTAGAGCCTTTGCCGCCAATCACTCTCAGTTATAAAACAAAAGGGAAATATATTTTTAATTCATGCCCAAAACAAAACCCATCGTTTCCTTAAGTTGGTCAGGTCATACTGACATTGGCCGTGCGCGAAAGAACAATGAAGATGCTTTTTTAGGGTTATCCATTGATGCAACCGAAGTTCACTTTTTAGGAAAATTGGGGGACGCAAAAAATCCACAGACCGATTATCTTTTTGCTGTTAGCGATGGCATGGGTGGGGCGATGGCTGGTGAATTTGCAAGTCGCATTGCCATAGAAAAAATCACGCGACTTTTACCTCCCTACATAAAAAAAGAATCGAAGAAAATTCCCAAAAAATACAATCATCTTCTAGAAGAACTTTTTGCTGAAATTCATCGCGCGTTGCTTTTTCTCGGCTCCAGCTATGAAGAATGTCGCGGGATGGGCGCCACCTTGAGTCTTTGTTGGATTCGACCGAGCGTTATCTACTTTGCTCACATTGGCGACAGTAGGATTTATCATTTGCCAAAGGATGGGGGCATCCGCCAGTTAAGCGAAGATGACACCCATGTCGGCTGGCTCTTCCGTACGGGCGCCCTCAATGAGCGCGAGGCCAAAAATCACCCACGCCGTAACCTGCTTCAAAAAGCACTCGGCGCCGAACATCAATTTGCAACACCCCAAGTTGGTAGCCTCTTATATCAACCTAACGATCGCATCTTGCTTTGCACCGATGGGGTAACCGATGGAATTTTTGATGAGCAGCTCTTAGAAATCCTCAATACGCCAGCAGTGGAATTTTCTGGCACGGCAACAATTTCTCAGCATCTTGTCAAAGAAGCAGTTCTCCGCTCAGGTCGTGATAATGCGACGGCGATGCTGATTGAGATGCGATGAGGACCCGTTCGGAAGAACGGGGCTCAGGTGACAGGGGGGCAGGGTACAGGTAAAAGTAGGCCTGCGGCAAAAAGGACAAAATTTACTCAACGATTGTCATCTTAAGTTGACTCCATTGATCGTTCAGCAGAGCAGAAAGCATGAGTAAACGAACACCGTCATATCCTAACCCGAAAATTTCATCCTCGTATTTGCGATGACGGAAATCAACCTGTAGCCCCTGTCACCTGTAGCCTGTAAACCTGGTGCCTGAGCCCCTACGCGTTCTTCTTAAACGAGTACTCATCTCCTTCTGGAGATAAACAATGGTTATTGGTTCTCGGTTCTCAATTGATGGTGAAGAAATAACTTTTTTCTTAGCTGCTAAAATTGGATTTTTAAAAAATAAATTTTCCGAACAAAAACAACCAACAACTGACAACTTCTTGCTCGTCTTCTTCGCCAGAAGGAGATGAGCAATTACGGCGAATGATTAGTTTCTGCTGCTGCTGCAGTTTGTTCTTGTTGTTTTACCGTGGGCGCTAAAACTTCCTTGTCCCGTTTTGAAGCATTCCCTCCAAGAATTTTTTCTTCGCTGCCGATGTTTGAATTTTTTATCGATGACTCAACATTAATAGGAGGCTTAATCCCAGCCTTGGCAAGCAATGGTTCAATTGTGGGATCCGCATTAATCATTGCATTGTAAAGTGTAGCGCGAGCCGTTTTTCTTGCTTCCATGACGGCAGGATCTTTCATCGCTTGATCATGAGCGGCGCGAAGCTTCATCTTATCTTCAGGTGTGAGAACAACGCGTGATGTTGGAGGAATGTTATTGGCCCATTTATCAAAATGTCCTCCTAATGCTTTTTCTTCGGTATTTACGGCGGCCCCATCCTTTGGTCCATGGGCATCCATAGTGGCTATAATTGTTTCAATCGTTGGATCAATGCGTAGCATTGCTTTGTGCAACGTCATACGCGCAATTTGACGGGTCGATTGAACAGCCGGATCTTGGAGGGCTTTTTGGTGAGCTTTAATCACTGTGTCGTGCTCTGCAGGCGTAAGATCAGAAAAATGAGAGGGCGCAGCTGGTGAGGCCATCATTCCTGTCGCTGAGGCAGGGGGTGTTACTGGCGCATTGGTCGGTAAACTTGGTGGATCTGCTGGTAAGGATTGTGTCGCTGGATTAGAAACTGGAGCGCTTAATGATGGCGGGGTTGCTTGAGAAAATGCTGCCGTCATCATTACTGCAAAGGAAAGGGTACTAATAATAGGAATAGTGAATCGATGGGACGTTTTTGTTTTCATAATTTTTTTAATTTGCAAGCGAGTTGTAAAATAAGAGTGATGGCAAAAGAAGAAAAAAATTCTTTTTGTGTTCTTTGTCGTGAATTCGTTTTTGAGACGTTGATAGTTACTTTTGTTTTGGAATCAATCGCTCCATAAGAGCAGAAGAAATCCATCCTTGCTGTCCAGTATTTGTACAAACATAGGCCCACGCTCCATGAGGTGATAGCAACGTGAGCAGCGAGCCTCTTGGCAGCTGAGTAATGACCTCTGCATTGTCGGTTGGCGTTGTCCGTAGTGGAATTTGAGCAAGCGGTGTCTCGCTGTGCAAGGCACTCTGTCTTGGAAAGAGTAACACCTGGCGTTGTGCTGTAACGCGTGGATCAATTAAAAATCCAAATAGTGTTATCCCATGACCAATGAGAAAAAAAACCAGTGAGAGACAGAAAAAAAAATTCCTTTTTGAGGTCCACACGTGACGTAGAAAAAAAAGCCAAACAACAAAGAGAGCAGCACTCCAACCAATGATTGTTCCGATCAACATCATCATTTCGGGAGAAAGTTGATTAGCCGCACGCGCTTTCCATGAGGTATCAATGGGAAGGTCCATTTTTTCTAACAACGCGGAGAGATGTTCTTGAGCTGGCTTTAATGTTGGATCCAAAATCAACGCTCGCCGAAGAGCGAGCAATGCTTCCAGGTCATTTTCATTTTTTTCAGCGCTCAATGCCTCATTGTAATACTGCTCCGGTGAGGCGTATCCTACGAAGCTTTGCCGATGATTGACGTTCGTCACTTCTGCAAAAGAGCGTGAGCAAGCTATGCTGCTAACAGAAAATAGCAGCAGCATAAAAAACCATTCTTTTTGAAAAAAACCCTTCATTTTTTTGTTTCTAAAAGTTGATGCCATCGAGCAAGCATTTGCAAAATTTTCTTTCGTTCACTATCGGACAAAAACAATTCGCGAGCACCATAATGCAACTCGTTACGGCGTGTTGTCATGGCTTGCAATTGCTCTAGAATCATTTTTTGATCTTCAGAAGTTACCTTGGTTTTAAAAAACAGGTCGCTCATAATGGCCTCACCATAAGCCACCGCGGTTGTAAAAAAAGAGTGCACGTCCAGCTCGCTTGCTTGCAATTGTCCAGAGAGGGCTTCCAATTTCAAACGATGCCTATGGTGAGGAGAGCCTCCAACGCTTTGATAGCGACGGATCCCGAGATAGAGGGCAAAGAATAACGTGGCTCCAAAGAGTGCCAACCAAGCAATAAAAAAGTCAATGCGATGAAAAGGATCTTTCCAATGCCGCTGCGTAGAGTGATTGAGCAATTGATTTTTTGGTGTTACTTGAGGCGTTGCCGTGGGCGTCGGTGAAGGAATATTTCCTGAAAGAGACGTTGAGGAGGGTGTCATACTAATGGGAAGAGGCCTCGTGGTGAGGGTTTCATATTTTCCGGTCGTGGGATCAAAATAAGAAACCGATGCGCTTGGTATCGCTATTTGAGGTTGTTGAGCCATCAGGGTCATCTCAAAAGTTTTTACACCGCTCCAACCGATGTCATCACTTGCTTCAAAATGATCGTTCGGAGGATAGGTTTTCCAAGCCCCAGCATCGATTAGTTCCGGTGGCATCATTGCTTTAAAATTCCCTTTTCCGTCGAGCTTTAAGGAAAGAGTCACCGGATCACCTACTGCTACCTTGCTCGGAGTGACAGCAGCCGTGAGATGGAAATCGCCAATCGCGCCAGAAAAATTAGCAGGCTTACCCTCTTTTGGGAGGGGAAAAATTTCGAGCGAAACAGAATTTGATTTTAAGGTAACTTTTTGTCCTGAAGAGCCACCTCTATTTCCGAACAATTGCATCAAGAGATCAGCGTCTATTCCTGGAGGAAGAGCTCCTTTGGGTTCCATAAGAACATCTTGAGTAGCAGGTGCAACTACCAGCCGCCCAGGCTTGATAGCAGAGATTAGCGTGCGAAATGTGGCGACATTATAAAGCTGCCCATCACGTTCGATACGACTTGCTTCAGGATCGGTCATGCGATCTACGAGTAATCCTTCACCTCCAAAACTCACCTCACTCAGTGGCTTCAGGTCATAAGAGGCATCAAAATAAAAACGAATTTCAGCTGGAATGACTTCACCGACGTAGAGTTTCTTTTTCTCTATCGAGAGCTCAGCAAAGCTGGCTGGAGTACTCGAAGAAGGTTGTTTTGTCGGTGCTAAGTAGGTTGATGGTGCTACAGGCTGACTTATCTTTTGAGATGACGTTGGAGAAGTTACTGCTCGGACGACCTCCAATTGCAGTGGAGAGGTGTTAAAATACTTCCCATGAACGCGCACCTGGATCGGCGGAATAGTAAAGGTTCCTAAGCGAAGTGGAATAACGATGTAGGAATAAACAATCGAAGAGGTAACCGACATGTTTATCATCTGCATCTGCGAGGACTCTCCAGCCAATCGAATCTGCAAGCCATCAACGCTGATGTTTGAAGGAATATCTGCTTGATCGGCACCATTAACTTGCACGTCAAGCTGGACCATATCACCTGCAGGAACGCGGTTACGCGAGAGCTGAACTTTGACATTAATGACAGAATCACTCGCAGCGTGGGCTAAATTTCCTGAGAAGAAAAATAAAACCGCTAGCAAGCAATAAAGCCTACGATGAAAAAATGAAATATTTAACAGCATTGAAATTTAACTTTCTGCCGAAAATTTAACCAAGAAATTGCTCAAGCGCAAGTGGCGCTCAATCGTTTTTGGAGATGGCATTAAAAGGTCTGTTTTGCTAGAGTCAGCGATTATGCAACTAATCGTGACTGGAGGATATGGATTTATTGGAAGTAATTTTATCCGACAGGCATTAGCTCGACCTGAAGTCACTGCCCTCCTCAATATTGATGCCTTAACCTATGCGGGAAATAAAAACAACCTCACCGATGTTGAGAGCGATCCCCGATATTCTTTCGTTCAGGCTGATATTGCAGATGCAGCAGTAATAGGAAAAATAGTTGGAGAAAATAAAACCGAGCATGCGTCCCTTGATGCATTAATCAATTTTGCTGCCGAGTCACATGTCGATCGAAGCATTCATTCACCGCAAGATTTTCTTCAAACAAATGTTCTTGGCACAGGAATTTTGCTTCAAGCTGCGCGCACGCATGGAGTGAAACGTTTTCTGCAGATATCGACTGATGAAGTTTATGGATCGCTCGGTCCTGAAGGAAAATTTTCTGAAACAACGCCGCTTAGCCCGAATTCACCTTACTCTGCGAGCAAGGCTGCGGCTGATCTTCTCGCCCTCGCTTCTCATCATACTTATGGGCAAGATATCGTTATTACGCGCTGCTCTAATAATTATGGACCGCATCAGTTTCCTGAAAAATTAATTCCTCTCATGATTATTTCAGCACTCCACGATCGCAGGCTGCCTGTTTATGGCGATGGCCTCAATGTACGCGATTGGATTCATGTTGAAGATCACTGCGAAGCTATTTGGGAGGTTTTAATACGGGGACGCGCTGGTAATATTTATAATGTTGGAGCTGATTCAGAGTTGACCAATATTGAACTGGTTCGCCAGATTCTTGCTCATTTCAAAAAACCAGAATCGCTGATTAGTTATGTAACGGATCGCCTTGGCCATGATCGTCGCTATGCCATTGATTCTTCTAAAATACATCATGAGCTAGGCTGGAAACCGAAGAGATTGTTCGCAGAAGGCCTTGCCACGACCATGGGATGGTATCTAAAAAATGAAAATTGGTGGTCCCCGCTCTTAGGGATAAATAAATTTTTAAAATGAAACGACGTATTTTTATACTAGGAGCACATGGTCGACTTGGCACAGCGCTTTATCGTTCATGGAAAAAAGAAGCTGCATCTTTAGCAATAGAGGAAGTTATTCCCCTTGGTCATAAAGAAATAGATTTTTCAAATCCCGATAAGGCTGCGGCAACCTTTGCTCAACAGTCTTTGCAGGCAGGAGATATTATTGTCAACACCGCAGCAATGGCTGATGTCGATGCCTGCGAGTGCGAACAAGAATTGGCAATGAGAGTAAATGCCATAACACCTCGACTTTTGGCAAAATATGCAGCGGAACATGAGGCGCGGTTGATCCATCTTAGCACCGATTATGTTTTTGATGGAAAGGGAACGCGCCCTTATACTGAAAACGACACGCCAGCACCGCTCAGCCATTATGGAGCCTCTAAATTAGAGGCCGAGAATGCTGTCCTGACGGCTTCCTCTCATCATATTGTTGTGCGTGTTTCATGGCTTTTTGGCCCAGATCGGCCAAGCTTTATCGATCAAATTATTCAACAAGCACTCACCGCAACCGAAGTCGCTGCTGTTCACGATAAAATTTCTTCCCCTTGTTATACAGAAGATCTAGCTGACTGGCTGACTGCATTTTTTGACTTATCAGTACCAGGTGGAATTTATCATCTCTGTAATAGCGGCATCTGTTCTTGGCGTGACTATGGCGAATATGCACTCCAAACGGCAAAGCGTCATGGAATCAATGTACTAACAACATCGGTTGCACCACTAAAGATGACTGAAGTCGCTCGTTTTGTTGCTGCACGCCCACAGTTCACGCCACTTGATACAACAAAATTCAGTAAAACAACCGGCCTAAAACTTCGCTCGTGGCAAGAAGCGGTGGAAGCGTATTTAGGAGATAGGAGTCGACTGGCTGCGCCCATTGAATAGAAGCTAGAAATTTTTCACGAAGTTCAACCCTAAAAAAAGCTACCAAGGTAGTTACTAAGTTGAAGTGTTCAACGAAACTACCTTGGTTACTATTTCTTTCGAATGAAGCTCCTATCTCCCACCTCCTATCTACCATCTCCTAAAAAGAGATTTTATTTACCTCCGAAGGCATGGACGGCTTCTTATCCTCAACTGGATGAAGCTGATACTCATCATTGTGCCAATGTCTTGCGGATGGAAGTTGGCGATCAAATAATGCTTTTTGACGGCTGCGGCACGGAGGCCCCCGCGACGATTAAGGCTTTTCATAAAAACTCTGGACATCATGCGGAGCTCGCTATTGGCGCACACTCGACAACATCTCGCGCACGTTGCCAGCTGACGCTTGCCCAAGCTGTTCCGAAAGCGCGTAACATGGATCTCATTATTCAAAAAGCTGTCGAACTTGGAGCGTCACGAATTACCCCATTGCTTTCCGATCGTACGATCATTCGCTGCCATGATAAGGCTGATACATTGCACAAGCAAGAACGTTGGCAGGCTATAGCGATTGAAGCCTGTAAACAATCAGGCCAGAACTGGCTTCCCGTCGTAGAGCTCCCGTGTCAGCCCAAAGATTTTTTTACAACCACCAATAAAAATCATCTTTTGCTCATCGCCTCATTGCAACCTGATGCACGATCTATAAAAAAAATTTTGGCTGATGACGCTATCGTTCGTGGAAGCCTTCCAACAGAGGTAACTGTTATGATCGGCCCAGAGGGTGATTTTACACCCGCAGAAAACGCACAAGCAAAAAACTTTGGCTTTCAGCCCATACACCTTGGCCCTATTATTCTCCGCACAGAGACAGCAGCACTCTATTGTTTGAGTGTGTTGGGGTATGAGTTTTTTTAAGCGATGGAAAATAGGAGCTTTCTTCAAAATGAAATATTAAAAACACCCCTCTCCTATTCAATCAGCGCCGTCGCTCGGCTCCCATCCCCAATCTCCTATCTCCTAAATATGACTTTACCCGACACCCAAAACTTAGCCGATCACCGTCGATTACCCATTGATCGTGTCGGCGTGAAAAATTTACGGTATCCGATTCAGATTCGCGATATGGTTAAAGACTTGTCGTACCCTGTTAAGGACTCTACAAATCATGATTATGGCCGCGAGAATAAAAATAGCGGAAGCTTGCAGAGCACGGTTGCAACTGTTCAATTGACCGTTGATCTGCCACATCATTTTAAAGGAACGCACATGAGTCGTTTTGTGGAGGTACTCAATTCTCATGGCCCCATTCTACATGTCTTTAATATTCGTAATATTTTAGAGCAGCTCCTTTCCAAGCTAGAGGCAGAGCAGGCTCATGTTCATTTTGAGTTCCCTTTTTTCTTAGAAAAAAAAGCTCCTGTGACAGGAGCCAAAGGATTGATGGATTACGTTGTGCGGTTTAATGCAACCTTAAGCAAAGAAGAAAAAGATCATCACAAAGCTTCTGACTTTATCGTCACTGTTATTGTTCCTGTCACCACACTCTGCCCATGTTCTAAAGCAATTAGCACTTCAGGCGCTCACAATCAACGTGGGCAGGTGACCTTCTCAGCGCGTTGCGTAGAGCCAATGTGGATTGAAGAAATGATTCGCCTTGTAGAAGATTCTGCAAGTTGCGAACTCTACAGCCTACTCAAACGTCCCGATGAGAAATTTGTTACAGAACGAGCGTACGAAAATCCAGTCTTTGTAGAAGACCTCGTTCGCAATATAGCAACACAAGCCGAAGCTGATAAAAATATCCTCTGGTACCGCATCGAGGCCGAAAATTTTGAATCGATTCATAATCATAATGCGTATGCATTAATCGAGAAAAAGATCGAAGTACCCGTTCAGTAACAATACCGTCAACTTAAGGAATTAAGTGACGGCAAGGGGTTCAGGCTACAGGCTACAGGTAAGTAAGGCCTACGGCAAAAAGAGCAAAATTTATTCGACAAATCTTATCGTAATTGTCTTAAGTTGACGCCATTGCCCGTTCACGCGAGCGGAATAGCCCGGGTAAACGGACAATGTCGTGAACTTAAGAGGAAATGCGTTGAGCATATTTTCTTCTTTTTGCCGCAGGCCTATTCACAACCTGTAGCCTGTGAACCTGTAGACTGAATCGCTTACCCGTTCATGTGAACGGGTAACCTCTACCTAGCCTTTAGTCTTTTTAAAACGCGTCTTTTTGCTTGGAGCTACTTTTTTTTCAAGCGTTGGCAACGGTTGGTTGCGCGTAAAATAAAGCTGTGCAATAGAGAAGATATTTTGCGTGGTCCAATAGAGAGCAAGAGCAGAAGCAAAGTTATAGCAGATTGCCAGAAAAACAATCGGCATGATATACATCATCTTTTGTTGCGATGGATCACCACCTTTTGGAGAGAGTGTCATTTGCCAAACCATCGTACCGGCCATAATGATCGGCAAAAGATTAATTGGGTAATGCATGAAGTAGGCAATAGTATCAGGCTGTGAAAGATCGGTAATCCAAAGAAAATGGCTATTGCGAAGCTCAATGGCTGTTCCCAACATACGATAGAAACCGAAAAAAATTGGGATTTGGACAATCATTGGTAGGCATCCTCCAAACGGGTTCACTCCATATTGTTTATAGAGCTTCATCAGTTCTTCATTCATCTTGGTAGGATTCTCTTTATATTTTGTGCGAAGCTCTGTCATGCGGGGTGAAAGAAGCTGCATGCGGCGCATCGAAGTGGTGGCTTTATTTTGAATCGGCCAGAGAAATGATTTAATGAGTAAGGTCAAGACGATGATAGCAGCTGCGTAATTGCCAAGAAGTCCTTTAAGCAAGTTCATGGCCCAAAGCAAAAATTCAGAAACAAGATGAAAGACGCCAAAATTCATAACACTCTGTTGACCGTTGCCTAGCTTCTGCAATGCAAAAAAATCTTTTGGCCCTGCAAAAATCGAATAATGACGTGTAATAGATTCCCCCGGAGCAAGATGAAGCGGAGTAAGATGGAGACCTCCTTCGATACCATAAACAGGACGACCGTTCGCTGTCTCTACAGCAGGAATAGCTTCAAAACGCGATGCCCAGACAGAGGAGGCTGTTTTTTCTTGATCGTTTAAAATAGTACAGAAGTATTGACTCGCTACAGCAGTCCATGGGATTTCGGCTGAGTTCATTTCATAGAGATTCCGCGCTGGTCGGGTCTGAATACCGATTAAAGGAATGCTACCAGCAGAAAACCAATTAACATCAATAGAGGTCATTCGCTCTTTTGAAAACCAATCAAAGCAAGTGTACAAGGGAGCATCGCTGCTATGAACCGGCGTTGCGCCGCCTGCAGAAAGGAAATACGATGGAACATCGAGTGGCATGTTGCTGCTGTTATTAAACGTAAGATCGAGTCCAATAAGATATTCTTCGGGCGAACCCGTTGTTTCTGGCAGGGAGAATAGCTTTGTGATGATAAGGCCATTGGTTTCGGCACGCTGAAATGATGCTTTTTCAGAAACATTATCAGTTGTCATGACAAAACCCTTGAGAGGCTTTCCAGGGTGTTCTTCGAGTGCTCCAATGGGTGTTGGTGAAAATTTATTGAGCTGCAGGCTGTGAGACTGCTCACCTAAATGAATAAAGAGCGTAATGTTTTCAATACCGCCTGCATCATCGGTAAAAAGATATTCAGCTTTGGGTGAATCAAGCGTCGCGCGACGAACTTCTAATTGAGGAACAGAAGAATCATCCGCTTTTGGTGAATCTCCTTCCTTCGCTGAGGCCTCGCCATGGTAATTCGCATCAGCTGCCGCTGTCGTTGCAGAGGCAGGCTGTACTGTTGTTTCCTGAGAGACTCGCTGAGCAGCCATCGCAGGCAAACAATTTTTTGTATAATACCATTGCCAGCCAATCAGGCCTGCAATAGAGAGAGTAAGAGCAATCCAAGTAGTACGATCGAACATAAGAAAAGTTGAAGTTGAAAGTTGAAGTTGAAGTTAATATTTCGATTATTTTTTATGCACCTAAAGAAGTTTTTAATTGAAATAGTTGTCCTCTTTTTACTTCAACTTAAACTGCTGTGATTGTCGCGGCAGCGGCTATCGCAGCTAGGCACCGGATCGTAACCACCGCTATTCCATGGATGGCAGCGAACAATCCTACGCAACCCCAAAACGATTCCTTGAATCGGGCCATGTTTTTTTAAAGCCATGATCCAATAGCAAGAGCAGCTTGGTTCAAAGCGGCAGCCTGAACCTAGGCCGCAGAGTGTATGCAAGAATGGGGAAAGAAGCCAACGATAAAGGTAAGCTGGAAGCTGGAGAAGGAAGATCATATTATAAAAGTCGTTGTTTCCAATTGAGAAAGTCGAATTAACCCGAGTATTTGATCCTAAAATTAAATGCGAATGGTATAAAACGAGCCATTGCCGTTTTTAGGTTTATTTTCTACTCCAGTTCAAAATTAATATTCACGGTGTACGATGAATCTGAGTCAAGCGCCTGAGGAAGAGGCGCAATTTTTCTAACTTTCGCTGCTGCATCGAGAACAGATTGATCCATAACAGGGTTGCCGCTCGGTTTTGCTAAAGAAAAACGAGAGATTGTTCCATCGCGATCAATTGTCAACTCAAGCGTGCAAATGAAGTCATGCTTATGTTCCGTTGGAATCGATGTGGGTTGTTCCCATTGACTATAAAAACGATCATGAATGAGTTCATGATAAGCCGCGATAGCACCATTATCAGCAGCCCCATTGCTACTACCGGTGCCTACCCCATGAGCTCCTGAAGCAGCTCCTCCACCATTTTTATTAGCAAGAAAAGAATTTTTTAATGCCTGATCGCTATTGTTAGTGCCATCACCCTTGCTTGTTTTTTTTGTAGTTTCTTTTTTGCCGCTACTATTTGCTTCACCTTTTTTAGAAGGGGTCGTAGTGGTGTGCTGAGACGATTTTGAACCTACTGCTGCCTTGTGCTGAGGCTTTGGAGATGCGTGTGGTATTACTGAAGATTTTGGGGTTGGCGCTGCTGTTGCTTCCTCTGGTTTTGCTTTAGGCGTTGGCTTTGGCGCTGGCTTAGGCGCTGGCTTAGGCGCTGGCTTAGGCGCTGGTTTTGGCGTTGGCTTAGGCGCTGGTTCAGGAGTTGGTTCAGGAGTTGGTTTAGGCGCTGGTTCAGGCGTTGGCTTAGGCGCTGGTTCAGGAAGTGGGGTTGGGGGAGTTAGCGTAATTTCTGATTTTTCTTCAGGGAGAGGTCTGCCAAGAGACTCTGGAGCTACTTCTGGAGTTGCTTCTGGAGTTGCTTCTGGAGTTGCTTCTGGAGTTGCTAAAGGACCAGGTATTGGTACCGAGGGCTGCGGGGCGGCAGGCTCACTTATTTCTTGCGAAGACTCTTCTTTAGCTGTTGCCTCCGATGCCTCGGCTGATGATGGAGCGGCAAAAGAGCCTGAATCAAGCCAGGTGACTTTCTCTTGTGAACGTTTTACAGGGCGTTGCATGAAATAGAGAATAGCCCCAATGATAAAAAGATGAATCGTTGCAACAATGATAACAGCTCGTCGAAAATGTGATTGAGAGTTCATTGTTCAATTTTTGCACCCTCTTCTGGACGTGTCAGCACGCCGACTTTCACAATGCCTGATTGCTTTAAAATATCCATGATCGCAATAAATTTTTGGATTGAAAGGTCACGATGCGGACGAATGACAATCGCAATATCAGGCTGCGCTGTTTTTAGTTCATGAAGCTGCACCAGTAATTGAGACATCGGCACTACTTGTTGATCAATTTTAATTACTTCATTCCGATCGATAGAGATAGTTTTTACTTCCGATGGATTCACCTCATGATGAGCGCTTGAACTCGTCGGAACCACAAGATCCATGCTATTTTCAAGTAGCGGTGTTGTGATCATAAAAATAATCAGCAAAACAAAGGCAAGATCAAGCAACGGGGTGACATTAAGCTCCGTGAGGGTATGAAGAGCAGAATGATTAGAAAAGCGGCGCATGATGAAAAGGCTAAAGGCTAAAGGGCTAAAGGCTAAAGGCTAAGGGCTAAGGGCTAAGGGCTAAGGGCTAAGGGCTAAGGGCTAAAGGGCTAAAGGGCTAAAGGGCTAAAGGGCTAAAGGGCTGATGGGAGATGAGAGACAAGAGCCTAAACCTTCGGTGTCATTAAAAGTTTATTTTCCGTTCTAATGCTTTTTTGATCTCTTGGAATGGAACATCTTTTTCTTTGGTAATGGCATGAGCAATGACTGCAACTACAGAACCATGAAAAAAATAAAGTATTCGATAATTGATGTCATGGAGACCAATTCGTAATTCATAAATTTTGTTTCTTAAAAGATCAGCTTCAGGACGTCGTAGTTCAATGCTGTTTGGTTCATTCAAAGATTTGAATTCCTACTGAATGGTACACTTGGATGATTCTTTCCAGTCAACAACAGCCTTAGCAAAGTCAGCAGCTTCCTTTGCTGCATCAGTGGCCCATTTGACATCCTCAACGTACAGGGCATAAAGAGCAGTCTCACGGTGATCAACAACGGCAACCTGAGTAGTGCCAGCTACAGTGCGAGCAGCATGAGCAAGGTTAACAACATTTCGAGTGGAAAAAATTTGACCATCTTCTATAAGACGAGAGGCAGCATGAGCTGCTTCAGCAGCTCTAGTAGCCGCAGCCTGAGCATGATTAATTTCAACAATTTGGTTAGTAATGTGTTGAGGAAAATTTCTAAAAACATTGCGAACAGCGTTCTCGGCAATAGCAGCTGAACGGACAGCATCACTATAGGAATTTTTATTAGGATTCTCAACAAAAGCCTGAGCAAGTCTTGAAAAATCAGCCCAAATAGGCTTAGCCTCTGCAAACTTTTCCTTAATTATAGCAATACAATAATAAGTCTCAGCAATCTTTTTGGCATTAGTATCTTTATTATTCCAGAGAGATTCATTCTTAGCAGCCTGATTCATAGAGTCTCTTAAGTCAGCCTCAATAAGTGCCTGTGTTGGTAAGTGAATAACCAAAGCAGCATTTCTAGCTACTCTTTCATCTCTCCAAGCGATCTCAGCAGCACGAGCGCAATCAGCGGCCCTTCTAAAAGAAGCGCTAACCGTCATCACCTGTTCAGTGACTTTTTTGGATGTTGAAACCTCCTTAATTTGATCCAAATTACTCATCGCCTTATTCCATTCATTTTCAGCATCTTCACTCTTTTTAATAGCAATATTCCAAGTACCAATATCAGCTTCATTAGCTTGAATTTTCTTAGATTTATTACGAACTTTATTAAAGAAAGGATCTTCTGTGCCTTCCCCTAAATTACGAACTTCATTACAGAAACGCTCCCATTTGGCCAAAGGACCCGGATCACGCGCATCAAAACCACAAAGAACAAATTGAGCAAAGTGAATTGCCTCTCTAGCAGCGCAAATGGACCAAATTATATCCTTCCGCCAAATACCTTGAATTTCAATACGGGCTGCTCCTACAGCTTCATCCATAGCTCGTTCTACACCATGAATAGGACGAAGTGCGCTGTCTCTATTCCATACATAGCAGCGATAAGAAGAGTCCCAGTAAGGATCATAATCTTTATCAGGAGGGCTAGAAGAGCGCGTTTTGGCTAACGTTGTCAAACGAGCAGCCTCAACAGCTTTAGCTATTGCAGCAACAGCTGCATTTCCACTCTCATCAGCATGACCCATCTCATAACTCATCTGATCTACAGTAGAAGCTAGAGAAGCTTGAGCAGAAGCTAAAGCATTTACACCTAGATTAAGTGCATCTTTAGCATTAGAAAGAACACTTTCATAAAAGCGATCATTAGGATTGGCATAAAAAATTTGAGCTTTTCTTAAAAAATCTGCCCAAACATTTTTTGCCCCTACAAAAGCAGCTTTAGCTTTAATGACCTTCGCGTACTGTTCTACTTTAATAGCATTATTTTTCCAGAAAACTTCATTCTCTGCCGCTTCATTCGTATACCTTTTTTCTTTTTGTGAGTGGTAAGATTGTTTTGATAAGTGAGTATTTAAAGCCGCTTTTAGAGTCTCTTTTTCAACTCTCCAGGTTGTTGAAGTGACGTTCATAAGCTTAGCAACTTTTGCGAAAGAGAGGTTTATTTTTTTAAAATCCTCAATCGTTTTTTCTTGAGCCAAAGATAACTCTTCAAGTTGATCTCGGCACTTCATGGCATCAATCCATTCTGCTTCAGCATCTTCACTTTTTTTCAGAGCATTTTTCCAACTACCAGCATCTCTTTCTTTTCCTAAAGTTCTGTCTGATATAGCCTTAAAATGATATCCGCTCTGTCGCTGGCTTTCCCTAGCTGCTGCTTCCCATTCTTTTGCTTCTTCTGGCTTTCCTGCTGCCCTTGCTTCGATAGCTTTGACTAAGCGTTGAGAGCCCAAGGAGGCACCATTAGCAGCATTAGTCCAGCTCGTTGCATCGTCTGCTTTTCCTGCTGCTCTGGCCTCGATGGCTTTGAGATGATATTCACTCTGCTTTTGGCTTTCTCTGGCTGCTTCTTCCCATTGCTCTGCTTCTATGAGTTTTTCAGATGTTCCAAGGACCCTAGCTTCGATAGCTTTGGCTAAGCGAGCAGAGGCCAAGGTGGCAGCAGCACCAGCATTAGTCCAACTCTTAGCATCGTCTGCTTTTTCTGGAGCTCTAGCCTCGATGGCCTTGATGACCTTGATATGATATTCACTTCTTTTTTTCTCTTCTC
>JBIRBD010000040.1:0-13899 GCA_044326465.1 Chthoniobacterales bacterium | reverse complement strand
TTAGTATAATTTAGCATGGCGAATTTTTTTGGCTTATTATTGTAACAAGCTCAATTTCAGCGTTTTTAAATTAAAAATTAGCTGTTTTTTTATCTTAATATGAAATTTTTTGGCTAGCTACTCAACTTCTTCTTTACCATGTCTTTTTCCCAATATCGCCCACAAGCGCTTGCAGAGCCAACCGAAGCCTTACTAGCTTTTCAGCAACTTCTTGAGCCATGTAATGATGCTACACTAGAAAATCTTGCACGGCGTTCTTCTGCGATCACGCGTCGTTATTTTGGAAAAACGATGAGACTCTTTGCGCCACTTTATTTATCCAATGAGTGCATTAACAATTGTGCTTATTGCGGTTTTTCTCGAGATAATCCAATTTTACGCGTTACTCTTGATGTTGAGCAAATGGCGCTTGAGGCAGAGCATCTTGCTCGCGAAGGTTTCCGAAATATCCTTGTTGTAGCCGGAGAGCATCCCAAATTTGTTTCTAATGGTTATCTTGAGCGCTGCGTAAAGCGTCTCACTCTTGATTTTCCAAGCGTCGCTCTCGAAGTTGCGCCAATGGAAGTAAACGATTATTGCTCATTAAGTAATGCTGGTGCTGAAGGACTCATTGTTTATCAAGAGACCTACGACCATGAAGCTTATCAAGAACACCACACGGCAGGTCCTAAAAAAGATTTTAATTGGCGGATGGATACGCCAGAGCGTGCCTATCAAGGAGGATTTCGACGACTCGGTATTGGTGTATTGTTTGGTTTATCTGATTGGAAAAAAGAAGCAACGGCACTCGCAGCTCATCTTTTTTATTTGCAGCGTCATTGCTGGCAAGCTCAATTATCAGTGAGCCTGCCTCGTCTTCGCCCTGCGGCAAGTGGCTTTAAACCTCGCTATGATTTTAATGATCGCAATCTAACACAGCTACTTTGCGCGCTTAGAGTGACTTTTCCTAATATTCAACTTGTTATGAGCACCCGGGAATCAGCGGAGCTCCGTGATGCACTTGCCCCATTAGGGGTGACGATGATGAGTGCTGGAAGTCATACGGAACCAGGTGGCTATACAGGTCAAGGACAAGATCAATTACATCACACCGTTAAAGGAAAATCAGTAGCACTCTCCCAGAAAGCAACAAAAGCCACGGAACAATTTGAAATTTCTGATGATCGTTCCCCTGAGGAAGTGGCAGAGCACCTTGCTTTACTTGGCCTAGAGCCGGTTTGGAAAGACTGGGATGCCGAGATTTTAAGAGAAAATAGACCCCTTGCGTGCGAGTCTTAGTTTTTTTTCTTCTCTTATTATTAAACCTAATCCCTTTTATTCCTATGAATAACTCAAAAAAACCCATCTCCATCACCCTTAATGGCGAGAGACGCCTGGTCACAGCCTCTTCTCTCATAGAATTTTTTGAGGAGCTCGCCATGCCGCTATCAACTCTACTTATTGAGCACAATGGGGTGGCATTACATCGCTGTGAAATCGAGGTAGCAAGACTCTCGGCAGGTGATCGAATTGAGATATTAAAAGTTGTGGCTGGAGGCTAACCCCACTTTCACATTAAAAATCACGAAAATTAATTTATGTTTTTAGCTTAAAAATGATTCTTCTCCTCTCTGGATCAACAGGTTTTGTCGGACGCAATCTTTTATTAAAGGCGCTACAAGATCCATCGTGGTCTCAGATTATTCTGCCCGTCCGTAATCGCGATAAATTTTTTAAGCAACTTGAGAAAGAAAAAATAATCATCGATACGGAGCGACTTCATCTTTGCAATGCTGAAAAAAATCAGTGGCACCTTCCCTCATCTCTAGTGCCTGATGTAGCTTTGCATTGCGCTGGACTAACATTTTCTCAAGAACGAGATCCTTATTTTGAAACCAACGTTGAAGGAACGTTGAATCTTTTTAAAAAACTTCCTGAAAAAACAGGCCTTCTTGTACTCTCCTCTCAGGCTGCAGCTGGACCAACGCCGGAAAAAATTAACCTGAGAAATCGATCTCACGCTGAGGAGCCCATTTCCTGGTATGGCCAGTCAAAGTTGATCATGGAGAAAAAACTTTTAATGTTGGCTAAAGAACGGCTTTTAATTCTTCGCCCACCGATGATTTTAGGTCCTCGTGATACGGCTACAGTACCACTTTTTAAAATGGCCCGCAGTTTCGTTCGGATGAAGCCTGGTTTTAGAACAAAAATATATAGCTGGATCGATGTTGGTGATCTTTGCGAGGCTATACTGATAGCTGCAAAGGCTGATTGGAGAAAGCTTCCCTATCAGTATTATTTTTTATCAAGCCATCAAACCATCACTGATCGTGAACTTTTAAACACTGCTGCTAAAGCTATCGGTGCTCGTGGCATCACTCTACCACTCCCTCATGCGGCAATCCAATTACTCTCTGCGCTCATTTATAAAATCCCTGCCTTACATCAACCTCTACAAAGCCTGGGGCGTGATCGCTTAAAAGAGATAATCCCTCGCCGCTGGATTATGGATGGAAGCGACTTTGAGCGTGACTTTAATTGGAAGCCAACAACAACACTTGAAGAATCGTTGAAGCAAGCTGCCGTATGGATTGAATTATCTTCTTTATAGTGAATTTTTTTTGGTAATTAGGGTTCGAATATGGATCAAAAACTGACCCAATTTCAGAAGACCTCTCTATGAAGCAAAGTAGCAACTCTCCAAAATATGCCAGCTGATTTTTTCGATACAGTTTGACAAAGCGTTTGTTTTCTGGTTCATACATTAAATGTCTTTTCCATCTAAGCCAGAAAACAGTTCTAAGGAATCTGAGAAAAAAATACATGCTGTTCATGATTTGTTTTTTCGGAAAACGATGAGCAATCCTCGAGTAGCTCTAGAATTTTTTGAAACGCATTTGCCGCCCGAGATCTTTGCTATGCTTGATTCAGACTCTCTGAACATCACGAAAGAGAGCCTTATTGATCATGAGCTGCGTGAATATATTACTGATGTTCTCTATCAGGCTTCCTTTCAGGGAAAAGAAGGCTACCTTTATCTTCTCGTCGAGCATCAACGAACACCTGATCAATCAATGGTTTTCCGTCTTATTGAGTACATAGTTAAAATCGGGCGCATGCATTTGGACAAAGGAAATAGCAAGCTTCCAATCATTTATCCTTGTATCATTTATAATGGTGCCATGAAGTATGATTGTCCTACTAATGTTTTTGAATTGTGTGAAGATCCTGATCTCATGCGTAGAATTATCTTTAAAGATTTTCAGTTAATTGATCTAAGTCAGTTTTCTGATGATGAGTTGAAGAAAAAACCACTTCTTGGTATTGTCGAGATGCTGCTCAAGCATGCCTTCACACGCGATGTGATTGTTTGCATTCAACAATTACAAGAACTCCTCCAATTTGCTGAAAAAAATAATGAATCGGAACTTTTACAATCATCACTTTCATTTTTAATTCATACTCAAGAAGACAAACAAGCTGTTGTTAAGGTATTTAAAGAATCACTGTCACAACAAACCACGCCAAAAATTATGACTATAGCTGAACAATTAATTGCAGAAGGTCGCCAAGAAGGATTGAGATCACTGCTTGAAAAGCAACTAAACCGTCGCTTCCCTCGCGATGGAAAGAGATTCTCCCATCTCATCAATGATGCTGATAGCGACACCCTTTCCATGTGGATTGAAAGACTCATGGATGCAAAAACAATCGAAGAAATTTTTATTTATTCAACCTGTAGCCTGTAACCCTTTCAGCTGAACCACTTGCCGTTAACTTAATTCCTTAAGTTGACGGCATCGCATGAACAGATATATGGCGGAAGGGGTGGGATTTGAACCCACGGTAGGTTTAACCCTACGCTCGATTTCGAGTCGAGTGCCTTCAACCGGACTCAGCCACCCTTCCTGAAAATTACTTTTATGGTTATTTCTGCCATTCCAATGCACCTTTTTTAATTGCATAGAAATAGCCTAACATCAAAACCATCACAAAACTCAACATACTTCCCAGAATAATGGTTCCATACTCTGTGATAAAATAGCGGTAGCAGATGGCCCATGGGACCATAAAAACAATTTCGATATCAAAAAGAATAAAGAGCATTGCTACCAAATAAAACTTAATGCTAAAGCGTGGCTGAATAGACATCTCTGGCAACATGCCACATTCGTAAGCAGAATTTTTAACACCGAATGCTGTGCCGATACGACCTAAGAGGAGACTTCCAATCCAGACAGAAAGAGCAAAGCCAAATGCGACGATGACATGAATGAGGAGTGAGCCGTAGGATGAAGTCATAGAAGAGTGTGCAGGTGAAAGAACGGGGATACAGGTGACAGGTCGCTTCGCTAACAGGTAACACGTGGTAGAAATTTATGATCTAGAGTAATATTAACTTTATTTGTAACTACCAAGGTAGTCACCTTTATTTTAGAGTAAAGTAGTGACCTTAGAAAAAGCCTATTTCCTGAACCCCTGACACTTAAATCCGTAACATTTACTTAGCAGCAAAGCTACCCTCTGCCGGTGTTAACGCACCAGCGAGTGAAACGAGACCTTTATATTTTTTCCCAGTTTTTTTGACCATGCCACGCGAGACGAGGTGCTGTAATTTTTCGTAAGCGCGTAATCGAAGCATTTCTTCACCACCGCTGGCAGCATTCCGTTTTTTCAAGCGCTCATGAATAATATCAAAAAGTTGTTTGAATTCGAAGGAAGATCCTTTTTTAGAAAGAACCGCAACTAATTCCTCAGTTACGAGGTCAGGTAGTCTACGAGAGAAGGCGCTTTTTCGTTGCATAACAAATGATCCGGGAGAACCTAGCGGAGAAGGAGGCAGATGTCACGATCAAAAATAGTCTACAGGCTAAAGACTGGAGGCTAAAGGAAGAGACATGTGTAATCAAAAATTACAGGAGCTTGATAGATTGCCCATTCGATTGATTTAATTGAAGAAAGTGAAGAATTTTTAAAGAGAAGATTATTTTAAATTTTTAGTGCTGGGCGTTTTTTTCTTCAGTCTTTAGCCTTTAGTCTTTAGCCTTCAACCTTCAGTCTACCCTATGAAATCCATTCTCTTTGTTTGTACTGGCAACACCTGCAGGAGCCCTATGGCAGAAGCTTTGTTTAAAAAAATGACTGATAGGCGAAATGATATCAAAATTCACTCGGCCGGAATTCAAACTATGGATGGGCTTCCAGCGAGCAGTAATGCTATAAAAATCATGGCAAAACAAGGGGCCAATCTTTCTTCTTTTCAAAGCCACAGCGTAACAGCTTCACTCATTGGGCAAGCTGATTTTATTTTTGCCATGACCCATCATCATGAAAGAGCTTTGTTGCAACTTTATCCTGAGGCAAAGAAAAAAATATTTTTGCTTACAAAATGGAGTAGCGAAAAAGACATTGATGATCCGATCGTTGGCACAATAGAAGATTATCAAGCCTGTAGTGAAAAAATAAAAATAGCGTTACAAAAAATTCTTGCTTTTATTGATAAGCAACTTTGGGATAACTATAATAGCTCCATGGATACTACTTCTCACCCTCATCAACAAAAACTCATCGCCTTAAAAAAAACTGATCCACACATTGCCGCAGCGATCGAGGCTGAACAAGCGCGACAATATGATCACATAGAATTGATCGCTTCAGAAAATTTTACAAGCCAAACAGTGATGGAAGCGCAAGGCTCTTGCCTCACTAATAAATATGCAGAGGGTTATCCGAGTCGGCGGTGGTATGGTGGTTGCGAGCATGTTGATGTTGTTGAAATGTTGGCCATCAAACGAGCGTTAGAACTTTTTGGTGGCGAGCATGTCAATGTTCAACCTCATAGCGGCAGCCAAGCCAACATGGCTGTTTATTTTTCTGCACTACAATCAGGTGATACGATTTTGACGATGGACCTAGCTCATGGAGGACATTTAACACATGGGCATCGCGCAAATTTTTCAGGGAAAATGTACACCGTGCATCATTATGGTGTCAGCGAGAACGATGGACAGATTGATTACGATGCATTGGCGAAGCAAGCAGAGCAGGTTAAACCAAAAATGATCACCGCTGGTGCTTCCGCTTACTCACGGATTATTGATTTTGAAAGACTCCGTGGAATTGCTGACTCCGTAGGAGCCTTGCTCTTTGTTGATATGGCCCATATTGCTGGCCTTGTCGCTGGAGGCATGCATCCGAGCCCTGTCCCATTTGCTGATTTTGTCACAACAACAACGCATAAAAGTCTGCGTGGACCTCGGGGAGGTCTTATTATTTGTAAAGAAAAACATGCTAAAAAACTTGACTCACAAGTTTTTCCAGGCGTTCAAGGGGGCCCTCTCATGCATGTCATCGCAGCAAAAGCCGTCTGTCTACACGAGGCTTTACAGCCTGGCTTTCGCGACTATGCGCGTCAAGTAGTGCTCAATGCCAAAGCACTAGCAGCTCGTCTCACGGTACTTGGTTATACAATTGTTTCTGGAGGTACTGACAATCATCTGATGCTTGTCGATCTCCGTCCACGAGGTATTAACGGATTGGAAGCACAAGAGATACTCGACCGCGTTGCCATCACTGCTAATAAAAATGCACTCCCCTTTGACACCGAGCAGATCACTAAAACAGGTGGCATTCGTCTCGGCTCACCAGCGATGACAACACGAGGTTTGCGTGAGGAAGAGATGATGCAAGTTGCCGATTTTATTCATGAAGGATTAGAAAACCGATCCGACGAAGAACTTCTTACCAGGCTGTGCGGGGAAGTGAAGAAATTTGCGAAAAGCTTTCCGCTGCCAGCATAACTACCAACGTCCCGTTGGTAGTTAGGGTTGATGGTTGGCGGTTCTTGGTTTTAGTAGGATGCCCGCTAATTCAACAACTAGCTTTCAATAAATAAAATACGTTGTTTTTTAAACAATAAGAAAAAAACAACAGTGCAAAAAACATATTCTAGATAGCCTGAAAATTAATAAAATAGGGAAGTTTAAAACAACACAGGTTTATTCATTATTTTTTTCTATTGAATAACTAACAATTAATAGCTGAAAACTAACAACTCTAACTACCAGCGTAAAACCTAAAAACGTTTCTTATCTTTTCCATCGCTTCTATCACTGTGAATAATACTTGTACCCAGCCACTACGCGTCGCTCCTGAAGCTTGCACGCTTATCATTTTTGGAGCGACGGGTGATCTTACTCATCGCAAGCTAATTCCTGCACTTTATAATTTAGCCGCGGAGAGTGCACTTCCTGAAAAATTAAAGGTCGTTGGTTTTGCACGCCGTGAAAAATCTAATGAACAATTTCGCAATGAGCTTGAAGTTTCTATCAAAAAATATTCTCGAACTCCTGTAGATAATGACATCTGGAATGCCTTTGCATCTACTATTTCGTACCATTGCAGTCCATTTGATGCAGCCGATGGATATACGGCACTTGCAAAAAAATTAGCAGAAGAAGAAACGCACCCTGATGCTTCTTCTAATCGTCTTTTCTATCTAGCAGTAGCACCTGATCAATTTGAAGTAATTCTTAGTCACCTAAAAGAAAGCGGCCTTAATCAGCCTCGCAAAGATGGTTGGACGCGCGTTATTATTGAAAAACCGTTTGGGGTCGACTTAAAAACCGCACGTCACCTCAATGAGCTAGTCCATGCCTGTTTTCCTGAATCTGCAACCTATCGCATCGATCATTATCTTGGCAAAGAAACAGCTCAAAACATCATGGTCTTCCGTTTTGCTAATTCCATTTTTGAGTCAATCTGGAATGCAAAACATATTCATCATGTTCAGATCACGGCTGCCGAGCCTCTCGGTGTTGAAGGCCGCGCAGGCTTTTACGATAAAGCAGGAGCCTTGCGTGACATGGTACAAAATCATTTGTTACAGCTTTTAACGCTCACCGCTATGGAACCGCCGATGAGCATGAACGCCGATGCAATTCGCGATGAGAAAGTAAAAGTTTTGCGCTCATTGAGACCGTTGAAAGGGGAAGAAGTTTTTAAACATGTTGTCCGTGCACAATATAAGGAAGGGATAATCGATGGAAAATCCGTTCTCGGTTATCGTAATGAGCCAGGTGTTGCACCAGATTCGATTACAGAGAGTTATGTTGCTTTGCAAATCGCTATTGATAATTGGCGTTGGGCAGGAGTTCCTTTTTTCGTACGCGCAGGTAAACGAATGCCACATGGCCGCACAGAAATTGCGATTACCTTTAATGCCGTACCACCAATTCTTTTTAATACTCTGGGATGTGTTGTTAACCAAGATGTACTCCTCATTCGCATTCAGCCTGATGAAGGAATCACGCTTAGAATATCAGCCAAGCGCCCTGGATCTAGCCTGCAGATTGATCCAGTCAAAATGGAGTTTCATTATGGAACTTCTTTCGAAAAACCAAATCCTGAAGCCTATGAGAGACTTCTTTTAGATGCGATGAGTGGCGACGCTACACTCTTTGCGCGAAGTGATGAAGTTGAAGAAGCTTGGAAATTCATTGATGGCATTCAAGAAGCCTGGCAACAATCGAGTGAGGATCTTACTTTTTACCCAAGTGGAAGTAACGGTCCTGAACTGGCTGACGCTCTCCTCTCTCGACATCACTCATCATGGAGGCAGATCTAAATTTAAAATTCCTTATGTTACAAAAACCATGTAGCTATTTTTCAAACTCAGAGAATCCCCTCACCTCCTTTTCTCAAGGAGATCGCAAGCTTGCGCTCTTCTGTTTTTTTATTGCTTTAGCAACTTTTTGGTTTACAGCAATGCCCAACATCGGATTGGGTGATGACGGAGAAATGGCCACAGCAGCTCTTCACTTCGGCGTTCCACATCCTTCGGGCTATCCTCTCTGGACTATTTTGGCAGGACTTTTTAGCAAGCTCTGCTTTGTTGGTAATGGCGCTTGGAAGCTCAATCTTTTTTCGGGGCTCTGCGCTGCAACTGCTGTGGCTATCTTTGCACTTCTTGCGCGTAGCACTGCACGTTGGCTTGGACTTGATAGTCTTAGCGCAACACTTCTTGCTCTTGCGTGCACAATGACGTTTGCTTGGTCTGCCCCTATTTGGTCACAGGCCACGATTGGCAAAGGAACATATTCACTCCACGTTCTCCTAATGATAACGCTTGCGGGACTTTGCTATCTCTGGATTCGTATGCCGTCATGGAAGAATGCTTTTGTTTGGATCGTCTTTAATTTTTCGCTCGGCATGAGCAATCACCATATGACACTTGCAATGGCTGCTTTGCCACTACTTGTCATTTTGTTGCTCCATGGTGACCTTTTTTGGGAGTACACCATTTACAGCCTGCTCATTGGAAGTGGCCTCTATCTTGGATTTGCTTACCTATCGCAGCTGCCTGCAGTAATGAGTGCAGCAGTTCGTCTTTCTTACACCGTTATCTTGGCTTTTCTGATTTTCCTTTTGATTAAGAAAAAACTTCGGGAGTGGAAACGTGGCTTGCTTTTAATCATCGCTGTTATTCTAGGGCTCCTTCCGTATCTCTATATGCCGATTGCCTCAAGCACTAATCCGCCAATGAATTGGAGCTATACAAGCACCCGTGCAGGATTTTTTTATGCCATCAATCGATCCCAATATTGGGGAACCTTGGCGGATCAGTTGCAAGGAACCATTGGTAAAGCGATGGGCGTTCCTCCTCTACCTAAACCAGCGGCACAAAAAAACCAAAATGAAGAATCCGCCCTCTGTGCATTCTTAGGTTTTTTCCGACGGTTTTTCGAAGCCCTTGCAAAAAACATTTCGCCACTTCCTTTACTTGGCGTCTTAGCTGCTTGTAGCCTTTGTTATTGGCGCTCAAAAGAGCAACGGATCTGGCTCATTCTGCTAGGTGTTGGATTTCTTTTATCAGCTTTTTTTGAACCAATCATGGCTCCCAATGGTTATGACAATCCTGGTTGGGATATGCAAAAACCGTGGCAAGGTTTATGCTATGGATTTTTCTTGCTCGGTACTTGTTATGGAACAGCATCAGCTTTTCTAGCCTTACAGCGGCGTTCTGTACTCATCACGGATGGAAACAAGGGTGAAAATAAGGTTTTTTCTAGGCTAAAATTGTTCTTTCTAGCAAAAGCGAAGAGCGAAGAGCAATGTCACCATAGCGATAGCTCTGACAACGAATCTAGAAACAACAAGAGCAAGCAGAAAACCCTTATTCCCATTCGTTATGAGTATAAGAAAGGGGCTTGGTCGCTTATTGTTATCGCTGGACTTGTTGCAATCTATACGTTCTGCTCTGGATTGCCACAAGGCTCGCAGCGCGCTCATTGGTTTGGCTGGATGTATGGCCACGACATGTTGAGTGATCTTCCTCGAGATAGTTTTATTTTTGGAGGAACTGATCCAGGACGCTTTGTGCCAACGTTCATGGTCTTTGGAGAAAGTTTTGAAAAACCAAGCGACAAACGCGATCCGAATTTTGACCGACGCGATCTCTACATTGTCACTCAAAATGCATTGGCTGACCATTTATACAATCAATATATCCGTTCACAATATTCTAATGAACGCCCTGTGACTTTTAATTGGTTTGAGCGATTATTGGGACGAGATCATACCTACCCCAAAGCCACACTCATCCTTCCTCACAACGAAGATGTCATTACCGCTTTTAATGCCTGCCTACGTGAATTTCAAAAAAATCCAAGCGGCCTTAATCCTCAAACCAACCCAGGCGTTCTGAATTCTGCCATTGCTGAATGGATTTTTTTACGCAATCGCGATCGACATCACTTTTTTGTGGAAGAAAGTTTTCCTATGCCATGGTCATATCCCTATGCCATTCCGCATGGTCTTTGTTACGAAATTAATCATGATCCACTCCCAACCTTGTCACCAGCAATTGTGGCTAAAGATACAAAATTTTGGACCGAGTATATTGAAAAGCTAAAAAAAGTTAATGGCTTCAAAAACGATGATCTTGCACGTCATTGTTTTGCAAAACTTCGCAACACTACTGGCAATATTTATGCTTCTCGTGGTATGAGAAAAGAGGCTGAGTTTGCTTACAAGCAAGCTCTCGAGCTCTGGCCTGGCAATTCTGAAACCACGGAAAATATAGCCAATATTCTAGAACAAGAAGGACGCTTTGATGAAGCATCAACTTATGTTAATGAGGCACTTCTCCTCGACCCCAACAGCAAACTTATTCAACGTCTAAAAGAAGTTACTGATTCTCGCTGCAAGGCAAGAAAAGAAATTCCTTTAATCCAACAAGAGCTAAATGATGATCCAACAAATCGCACCCTGCTTGGAAAAGAAATGCAAGCCTTTCTCATCCTGGGGCAAGAACAGGCAGTCGATCAACTTATTAATAATGCCATCATGGCAACACCTAAAGATATTGGATTTCTTCGTGACATGATTAATTATTATGCTACGCGAAATCGCATCTCAAAAGCTCTTGAGGTTGCTCAGCGTCTAAAAGCTGTACAGCCTAAGCAATGGGATGTGCCATTTACTATTTCCAAATATCAATTCTTCTTAGGCCAAGAAAATGAGGCCATCGCCTCATTACAACAGGCCGTTGCATTAGGCGGCAGCGTTGCTCAACAAGCAATCATGCATGAACAGATTTTTCAGCAACTTCAAAACAGTCCTCAATTTCAAGAACTAATGCATTTTAAAAAATAGCCTCTTAAACTTTTTCTATCTCCTATGTCATCATCTACCTCTCTAGCAGATTCTATCGACGTTCCTTATTTGGCACGACTAGCACGTATCGCCATCTCACAGGAAGAATCTTCACTCTTTACCGGCCAACTTAAGAATATTCTTGCGCACATTGAACAAATCAAACAACTCGACGTCACGGGTATTGAACCAATGGCTCATGCCTTTTCTGTTTTTGATGTCGTGCGTGAAGACCTTGTTGGGCAAAGTCTTTCAAAAAAAACAGTCCTTGAACAGGCTCCTTGTAATGCCAGCGGGCTTTTTATCGTCCCCAAAGTTTTAGAATGAGAAATGAGCCACTCGCCACTCGTTACATTCTTAAATAAAATATTTTTTTAAATAAACTTCATGCACAAAAACTCTTCCTTTCTCACCATTGCTGAAGCGCGTCGTTTGCTTTCAACTGGAAAAATTTCTCCCGTTGAATTGCTCAACGAATTAGAAGCACGCATTAAAACCATCGACCCACAAGTCAAAGCCTATCTTTCTTGGGATAGCGAATCAGCACACAGTGATGCGGCTCAGGCAGATATCACAAAACCACTCGGCGGAATTCCAATTGGAATTAAAGATGCCATTGTTGTCAAAAATCAACCTGCACAATCAGCTTCTCATATTTTGGATGGACATATTTCCGCATATGATGCGAGTTGTGTTCTTGGCTTGCGCTCTGCAGGGGCTTATCCACTGGGTCGACTAAATATGGATGAATTTGCCATGGGATCTTCCAGCGAAAACTCTGGCTTTTATCCAACGTGTAATCCATGGGATCTTTCCCGTATTTCTGGTGGCTCAAGTGGCGGCTCTGCCGCAGCTGTGGCTGCAGGGACAGCTTTGGCTGCTCTTGGATCCGACACAGGAGGATCGATTCGTCAACCAGCTGCGCTTTGTGGTTGTGTTGGGTTTAAGCCAACTTACGGTCGTGTCTCTCGTTATGGTTTAATTGCTTTTTCTTCTTCGCTAGATCAAATTGGATCACTCACACAAACCGTAGAAGATAGCGCTCTTGTTTTCAATGCGATTACAGGCCTCGACGTACAGGACTCTACATCGCTTAATTTACCAAAAGAAGATTTCACGGCAAAAATCGGCCATGATATCAAAGGATTGCGCATTGGAATTCCAAAAGAATATTTTGTTGATGGCATCGAGCCTGGTGTTCGCACTGCCGTAGATGTGGCTATTAAGCAGCTCCTTTCGCTCGGTGCAGAACCGGTAGAAATTTCACTTCCTCACACGCAATATGCCGTGGCAACTTACTATATTATTGCCACCGCTGAATCTTCCGCCAACCTCGCACGCTTTGATGGTGTGCGCTATGGACGACGTTCACCAAAAGCGAACGACTTGCTCTCACTTTATGAACAGACGCGCGAAGAGGGTTTTGGTGCTGAAGTGAAACGCCGAATCATTCTTGGCACCTATATTCTATCAAGCGGCTATTACGATGCCTATTATTTGCATGCACAAAAAGCTCGCACGCTCATTCGTCGTGATTTTGTAGAAGCTTTCAAAAAAGTTGACGTCATTGTTTCGCCGACTTCACCAGAGACCGCTTTCAAACTAGGTGAAAAAAAATCAGATCCACTCAAAATGTATCTTGCTGACATTTTTACAATAGCTACAAATCTTGCTGGCATCTGTGGCCTGAGCTTGCCATGTGGTTTTTCAGCAGATCACGGAGTTGAACTTCCTGTCGGATTACAGCTTCTTGCACCATCCTTTGACGAAAGTAAACTCTTCTGTGTAGGACATGCCTATGAACAGGCGACAGAGTGGCACAAAAAGCATCCAAGGATGCTTTAGGTCACCAAGGCTGCAGGTGACAGGCTACAGGCTGCAAAAGATTTTCTTTGAGAGTAAAATTTTTAAAAACATTTTCATTTTATTTGGTTATAAGATTTCTTAAATCTCAAAGGAAAAATTTTGGCTCATTTTAACCCACCTAAAAACGGCAATGGATCGTGGCAAATTAACGCAATATGCTCAGCCTCAAAATAATTTTCAAAAACCCTCACGTACCCATTGGCTATGCCACGGGCTTTTAAAAATCATTTTTAGACTAAGCTCTTACGTTAATTTTCTCACTCCCATCACCGTTTTTAGGTCGCCGTTTCAAAAGTGAAGTGCAACAGATGAGAACAAAAAGCTAGGCATGTGTTTACCTCGAGGTATCGGTGAAATTTAGTAAGAGAAGCTAAGATCTAAAGTAGCGGTAGACAAGCA
>JBIRBD010000070.1:0-10045 GCA_044326465.1 Chthoniobacterales bacterium | reverse complement strand
GCCCGACAGGGTCAAAATAGGGGCTATCTCTTGTGATCCCCCATCTCTAGAGGACTCTCTCCGGTGATTATCCTAAAAACGTGAATAAAAATAAAAAATTTGACGCAAGATAGTCGGCCTGAAGCTGTTCGTTCTAAAGCCTCACTAACCGTGCAGGTTAGCCACGGCTTCATAACAACCAGCTTCCGATCCAACTCCTTAAGCCAACTTTCTCATTTTCATTCACGTTTTTAGGTTGGATGAATGGATGTATGCTCTTAAGGAGTCGGAAATCAAACCTAGCTTCAAAGCTCAAGGGATCCAAGAAGCAGGTAAAGAGCTTGATATTCTCAAACTTTCTAAGGAAGAGCGCAGACGCTATGACCGCCATCTTGGTAATACACGTGATATAAGAAGTCAGTTTGAGACTTATTATGTTGATGGAAAAGTGCAAGGCAAGGCTGAAGGCAAGGCTGAAGGTTTAGCGGAGGGTAAAGCTGAAGAAAGAAGAGTTCTTATCACAAGTATGCATCGTTCTGGCTTACCTCAGGCTCAAGTTTAACAGATTATAGAAAGCTTCTCTTCATAGTCATTTATCCATTCCGGCGTGTTGAACGGGGGCTTTTTTTATCAAAAATCTTTTTTCCAGCGCTGCTTAATTTTCCTTTTGTTTGCAACTCGTTAATTTGATCGCGCAATAAGGCGGCTCGTTCGTATTCCATCTTGCTTGAGGCGTCGGCCATTTCTTTTTTAAAGTCTCTAATCATTGTTGCTACATCGAGCGATGTTTCCTTGGATAAGTTTTTTTCATCAGTCTGCAAAATCACGCGTAGACTCTCTTGTACCGGTCGTTGTACGCTTCGCGGGGTGATGTTATTTTTTAAATTGTACTCCATTTGGCGGCGGCGACGGTCCTCCGTAATGTCGAGCAAGGCACGCATGCTACCCGTGATGCGGTCGGCAAAGAGCACAACTTCACCATTGATATGTCGTGCGGCGCGCCCTGCCGTCTGAATTAGCGAGGTTTTGCTCCGTAAGAAGCCTTCTTTGTCGGCATCCAAAATACAAACAAGGCTGACTTCGGGAAGATCGAGTCCTTCCCGAAGTAAGTTAATTCCGACAAGCACATCGAACTCACCAGCGCGGAGCGAGCGTAAAATTTCGACACGCTCAATGGTATCGACGTCACTGTGGAGATAACTGACTTTTAACCCGAGCTCTTTTAAATAATCGCTGAGATCTTCGGCTGTGCGTTTGGTCAGTGTCGTAACAAGGATACGTTCGCCTCGTTCTATACGGGTGCGGCAGAGGTCGAGTGTTTCATCAATTTGACCTTGGAGTGGTTTTATAATAATGCGTGGATCGAGTAGGCCCGTGGGTCGAATGATTTGTTCAACGATGATGGGGGTGCCAGGTATTTCTGTGTGTAAAATATCTTCGGCTTTGTTCGGTATTAATTTTGCCACCGGATTAGCAAGCGCTTCGGCTGTGGTCGTGAAGCTTTTATTTCCCACAAAGCTATTTCGCAATTCAAATTCTCCCGGCGTCGCACTGATGTAGAGGCTCTGTTTGTTGATCTCCATGAATTCGGAAAAATTGAGCGGACGATTATCCAAGGCACTCGGCAAGCGGAAGCCATACTCAACCAGCGTCATCTTGCGTCCGCGATCGCCAGCATACATGCCGCTTACCTGGGGAAGAGTGGCGTGCGATTCATCCACAATAATAAGAGCATCCTCTGGCAAGAAATCCATGAGTGTATAAGGTCGCGAGCCAGGGTCACGGCCGGTGAGATGGCGCGAATAATTTTCAATACCATTGCAAAAGCCCATCTCCTGCATCATCTCAAGATCGTAATCGGTCCGCATTTTGAGGCGCTGTGCTTCAAGAAATTTTCTATTCTCTTCCAAAAAAGCGAGGCGTTCTTTGAGCTCTGTCTTAATATTTTCTATTGCCTTTTTCATCTTTGATTGAGGCGTTACAAATTGTTTTGCTGGAAAAAGCGTTAAGTGGGTGAGCTCCGATTCTGAGCGACCGGTGAGGGGATCGAAAACACTGATGCGATCAATTTCATCTCCAAAAAATTCTAATCTTACCGCCTTATCTTCATTTTGTGCTGGGTGAATTTCAACCACATCGCCACGCACACGAAATTTGCCTCGTGTAAATTCAATCTCGTTACGTTCATAAAGCATCTCAACAATTTTTTTAAGAAGCTCTTCACGATCGATTTGCATCCCTTTTTTAATTGTAAGAACCATCTGCAAAAAATCTTCCGGTGAGGCAAGGCCGTAAATACAAGAGACACTTGCAACCACAATCACATCACGACGGGTCAGTAGCGAACTTGTAGTAGAAAGACGCAGGCGCTCTATCTCTTCATTGATGGAACTATCTTTTTCAATGTAGGTGTCGGACCGTGGAATGTAGGCTTCAGGCTGATAGTAGTCAAAATAGCTGACAAAATATTCGACGGCGTTGTTTGGAAAAAATTGCTTAAATTCCGAATAAAGCTGCGCTGCGAGCGTCTTATTATGGGACATTACTAGCGTTGGACGATTCAGATTCTGAATAATGTTGGCCGCTGTAAAAGTTTTTCCAGAGCCTGTTACACCAAGTAACGTTTGGTGGCGATTTCCATGCGCAATGGAGCGTGTTAATTTTTCAATCGCTTGAGCCTGGTCGCCCTCTGGTTGATAATCGGAATGGAGCTGAAATGACATTCCCTCTACCATATGCTCATAACGAATGAAAATCAGTTCTTTTCTGAACTTATGACTATACTCAAGCAGAATGAGGATTTGGATTCTGTTACTTGTTTCCATCCGCTACTGCGCCAGTTGATGCACTACTTACCTGTGCCGCATATTTTGAGTAACGCGAGAATTTTTTATAATGAGAGAATGTCTTTAAAAATAGGAAAGGAAAAAAACTTTCAAAGAACTCCATTAACATTTTTGTGATTCTCCTTTTTATAGAAAGGAACAATAAAGTTTAAAAATTAAAATAGTTTTTGTTATTCTCAGGTTATGAAAAACCAAACCTCCAAGAAAATTATTTTTCTTTTTTTGCTGACTATAGCAAGTTTCCTTTCGCAGGTGTACTCTCAGGTGGACGCCCCTGTGTACGCGAGCACTAGTCTTGTTACCGTTGCGCAGTACTGTGAATTTCTAAACCAAGCTGCAATCAGTGATCTCTATTATTGTTATGATGAGGCAATGGAAGCCGATCCGGCAGCGGCCTGTATTATACGTTTAGGGGCGCCTGGAAAATTTCATTATGAGGTCATCACAGGTCGAGAAAATATGCCGGTCATATTTGTCAATAAAAGAGCTCAGCTCGATTACTGCAGCTGGAATGGAAGCGTCTTGATATCACGTGAAAATGATGACCTGAAATCTAATTTAAGCGACTTTATGGTCACTGAGTCATCGAGAGCAATATTGAGTTTAACTTTGCCATCAACTTCTGTTTCTTCGATTTCAAGTTGGGAAAAAGCAGGAACTATTATTGGAGTAATCGGGCTTGTGGCTTTGTGTTCTGACTTGGTGATACTTCAAGATTTTCGAAATGCTGCGAATAATTCTAATAACTTTGAAGCTCAGGGGCTTATTATTAGAGGAGAGGGAGAGAATGCTGAAATTATAGCTTCAGATGGTGCTGGAGAAAATCCAGAAAAAATTAGAAGTGATAATAATGTCATCGTCAAGAGGCTTCAAACAGCGCTTGAAGAAGAGCACTCACCAGAGGTTGCTGAAAAATTTATTAATGAGCATCTGCCTAAGTCAGGTACTTTAATAGAATCTAGACCTTCTTTGAGTACGGAAGTGCTCCATGCCATTCTTACAAAAGCTGATGATGTAAGATATCAAAAGAGAGTAGAAGACCAAAAGATAGCAGAAAAATTATTAAATGATTTTTTGGGAGCCTTAAAAAACAACCCGCAAGCATCACGCTTTATTTTAGAAAAAAATAACAATGGAATTGATTGTATTCAACCTCGCGAAGAAGAGATTGACCCAACGCCAAAAACACGAGCAGAAAATCGAACAATCAATAATTGCTTAAAAGATGTTTTAAAAAAAACAAATCCTAGAATTAGAGAACAAGATCTTTTTAATTGGAGGATTGATGAGCCATTAACTTCTGAAAGACTCGCCTATTTTTTTAACGGTTTAGACTATTTGGAAAAGCCTCTCTATTCTGATGAGATTAGTAGACTTTATGATTCTCGTTATATTACTAAACCTTCTCTTATACAGCGTTTTGAAGAAAATCTTGATTGGGAAAAAAAATATGCAGATCAACAATTAGAATATTTTCAAACTTCTTACTTACAAGAGATACAGGATCTTTGTAAGAAAATGGAAGAGGCAACAGTTGAAGAAAAGAAACCAAGTTGGAAGTTATATCAGGAGTCGCAGCTTCTTTTTTCACAAGAAAATGATTTTATTCAGAGAAAAAAGGCTTTTTTAGAGAAGATACAGGATCTTTGTGACAAAATGAAAGAGGCAGTAGCTGAAGAAAATAAAACGAGTTTGAGGTTACTTCAAAATGCACAGTCTCTTTTTTCACACAAAAATTATTATATTCAAAGAAAAGAGGCTTTTCAGAGCAATTTGCAAACAGATCGACGGAATTTAGAAGATGAGAATATAAAGCAGCAGCGTAAAAAAATTATTCAAATAAAAAATATATATAATCAGTTGTCTAAAGTAGGAGCTCAAGAATCTGATACTCTTAAAAAAAACATAGAACAACTTCTTCCAGAAAGAATAGAAGAATTAAGAAACCGTGCGCAAGATCGTTTAAGAGCTTTCAAGAAAGTACCTTTTTCTACTGCTATAGAATGTCAAGATGCGCTAGAACAGCTACAAGAGATCATAACTTATTCAAGGCGTTATTTTTACTATAATCTCTATGATGAAATTGTTTCTGATGCTACAGGTCATTTTTTGGAACAAATTTCTCACTATCAAGCATTCGTATCACCTGAGAGCCCATTAATAAAAACACTAGGTTTAGCGTGTGAGCGTGAGCATAAATTCACTGAAAGATTTGGATCTAAGGCAGCATCTTTAATGATTACAGATCTCTCAAAAATACCAGGAAAAGAGCGTATTATTTATCAAGATGAAAAGATGACTCTGAGTAATATAGAACTCCCTGTCGTAACATCAGAAGAATTTAAAAATTCGATAGAAAATCTGCAGAAAACTAAACAAACTCTTCGTGCCAATATTGATGCTTTAAAGAAAACAGGAACTAATAGAGTAGATTTAGATCAACTGATGAAAGAATTCTTTCCTGTATTAAGTGGAGTAGAATCTGGTGCAGATGATATTAAATTTAATAATTATCATTCATCGCCTGAAGAGCTCATGCAAAAGTGGGCTCAAGAGACTTTTAATACTATTAAAAAAAAGACAGGTAATTTTAATATGATTGATTATTTTCCTCAAGGTCAGGGGAGGCGTACCGTTTCTCAGGAAGCTTCTAATTATCTCGGTGAATTATGGACCCGTGAAAAATATGTAAATCCAAATAATCTTCATGAATTGATTAGTGCTGATGGGCTAAAGCGATATCGCCCTCCTTCTCAAAAGTTTATAGGAGAAGGATCTCGTGCAGAAACTGGCTGGCAGTCCAATTTTGAGTGGAGAAGTTCAACTGGTATTAATTGGGATTCGGCCATATGGCAGAAGGAGTATCCTAAGAACCAATGGGGCGATTGTCATTTAGATGTTGAGCCTCCTTCTAATACCATCTCCAAAAAATAACTGGACGCCAACTTTCTCATTTTCATTCACGTTTTTAGGATCATCAACTTTCTTGGCAAAAAGAATAGCCATTTTCTCATCGCGCTCTTATTTTAAAATTATGAATAAACAACCACTATCTATCGGAACAACTGTCCCTCCGGTTACCGCATTAACACAGGATTCGGAGCTAATTGATTTTCAAACGATTTTTTCTCGAGGTACCACATTGGTCTATTTTTATCCGAAAGCTAATACGCCGGGGTGCACTGCGGAGGCTTGTTCCTTGCGAGATGCCTATGAGACGTTGCGCGATAAAGAAGGAAATGGGATTGAAATTTTAGGTGTGAGTAAGGATACGCCAGCAGCACAGAAAAAATTCCAGCAAAAATATCAGCTTCCTTTTCCACTTATTGCTGATTACGATGGTGTGGTTGCGAAAGCCTTTGCTGTAACGACAATTCCTTTGACGGGAATTACTAAACGTCAATCGTTTCTTGTTAAAAATGGAATCATTGTCTGGTCGTCGTTAGCTGCAAAAACAAGCGGTGCTGCAGAGGAAGTGCAGAATGCGCTTGACAATTTGGATTAATACAGATAAACAACACGCCTCTCTTTTTTATTGAAGAACTTTGTGAGGTCTTGTCGCAGAAATTCTTTCGGGTAAGGTTATTTTTTTCGGGTTGGTAGCTCAACGGTAGAGCAGTGCCCTTTTAAGGCATTGGTTGAGGGTTCGAGTCCCTCCCAACCCACTTTTTGCTGCTAAATAAAGCGGCAAAAGTTGATGGGTTGAGTCGCTGCTACTGCAGCTCTTGAGTGGTTGAGAGATTTGAAAGCACCGCTGTCGCGGCAAAATTAAAGGTTTATTAACTCAATCAATCTTTTTAAATTTTACTAATCCAAGCATTCTCAAGTAAAGGAGTGCAAAAATTTTTAAAAAATATTCTGTTTAAATTTCTTTAAACCTCTCAACCCCTCAACAGCGACGTTAGTCGCATCTCAACTCCTCAACTTTTCTTATGATTTTTACTTACCAAGCTTTTGAGACGTCAGGAAAACGCATCTCCGGTTCGCTTGATGCTCCTTCGCAAGCTGATGCTTACAGGATTCTTAGGGACCGTGGGTTGCAACCTAGCTCCGTCAAGGGGGAAGGCGCAGCAGTATCTTCTAGCAAAGAGAAAAAAAAAGGTTCCATCGCAGCAGCAACCGCAGACCTTCATTTAGCACGCCTCACGACGACACAGCTGCTTTTTTTTACGGAAGAGTTGGCAGAGCTTTTAGAAGCAGGATTGCAATTAGAAGGTGCTCTTAAAGTCATTGAGCAGCGCCAAGAAAAGTCACCAGTCAAAGCGGTCGCAGCCGTCTTGCGTGCGCGCGTGCGTGAGGGCGTCAATTTTTCAAAAGCTCTGCATGATTGTGGCGAAACTTTTGATCCTCTCTATTGCAATCTTGTTGCCGCAGGTGAGGCGAGTGGTGCGTTGCCGCAAATTTTAAAAAAGCAATGCGCGCATTTAGAGATGATGAAAGACTTGAAAAGTAAAGTTACTTCGTCGCTGATCTATCCAAGTATTGTTTTCTCTTCAGCGATTCTACTCATGTTCATTTTTCTTACATTCCTTGTGCCGCAGCTTTCTATTTTACTCAGCAAGTCAGGCCAAAAACTTCCAACGATCACCCAGTGGCTGATCACCATTAGTGATTTTTGTGGACATTGGTGGTGGGCGCTACTTGCTTTTATTGGTGCGCTTGTCCTGGGCGTACGAATGGCCTTGCAGAAACCCCTCATCAAAGCCTGGTGGGATCAGCAAAAGCTGACAATTCCTGTCATTGGTGTTGTGTTGAGAACAACGTTTTTTGCAGAGACACTGCAAACCTTATCCACACTTGTTTCTAATGGAGTCACGATGTTGGCAGGACTTCATCTTATGCAAGGAGCAACAGGAAATATTTTTTTACGAGCCTTACTACAAAAGGTTGCAGCGCAGGTTAGTGAAGGAGGTAGTCTCGCCCGATCGATGAAAAAAGTTGGATTTTTTCCGCCGGTGCTGATTGATATTTTGGGCGTCGGTGAACAAACAGGGGATATCTCAGGCGCACTTGCTCGCGCAGCACAACGTTACGACCGTGAGCTCTCTTCTAAAATTCAAAATCTAACGACCCTCGTGCAACCAGCCATTATTCTTCTTGTAGCGGTCTTCGTTGCCATCATCGCCTACTCGATGATTGCTGGTATCTTATCTAGCGTGAATGCCTTGCGGGCGAGGTAGGCTACAGGCTACAGGTTGCATAGGTCTTCGACAAAAATAAGAGAATATAGTCAATACATTTTCTTTTAAGTTAATAACATTGCCTAACGATTGCTTTAAGAAATGCCAAATCACTCCATACACACCGATCAAGCTCCGAAGCCTATTGGGACTTATTCTCAGGCTATCAGAGCAGGAAATACCATTTATTTATCAGGGCAAGTTGGCTTTGATCCAGTAACGATGGAGATTGTCGCTGGCCTTGAAAATCAGCTGCGGCAGATTTTTAAAAACATAGGGGCTGTCGTATCTGCCGCTGGAGCAACACTAGATCAGATTGTAAAGATAACTGTTTTTTTAACCGATATGAATGATTTTCCAAAAGTCAATGAAGTCATGGCTGAATTTTTTTTAATGCCCTATCCCGCACGAAGTGCCGTGGGTGTGAAAGAGCTGCCCAAGCAAGCGATGGTTGAAGTGGAGGGGATTGTTTGTCTCCCTTTACCCGTTCATGGGAATGGGTGCTAGTCTACTTCAGTGCTGCCCAAACACGATGGACATCGTCGTGATCTTCAAGTGATTGAAGAAAAGTCCCAACCTCGTTTTGCTGTAGTTCATTTAGTGTTGGAAAACTTTTAGCAAGATAGCCAATTTCACTTGTGACAACCGTCCAGCCATTTTTTGAAAGGCATTGTGCAACCGAGTGTATCGTTGTGCGGTCGGTGATGAACTTGGCACCCAAGTGATCGGGAGGAATATCGTCGTTTTGTGCATGGGTGAGTTTTTCAACTTCGTTAGCTCCTGCCTCAATAGCAGCTTCTTCTAGATCAGCCCCAAGGTCGCTTGTGTGAGCTTCAACGAGACCAACATGATCGAACAAAAATTTATTACTGCCAGGAGTTCCTAATTGCGCGTCACGGAAAAGTACACGGATCTCAGGAGCTGTGCGTTTGTTATTATCGGTAAAAACTTCGACAATAACAGGAATTTTATGCGGTGCGTAGCCTTCAAAAACAATATGCTCGAGTGCTATTTTGTCATCACCTGTTCCCGAGCCTTTTTGAATAGCGCGCTCAATCACATCGCGCGAAACACTTTCGCGCTTTGCTTTATCAATTGCGGCGGCTAAACGAGCATTGGATGTCGGATCAGAGCCACCTTGCTTGGCAGCGATTGTGATTTCGCGTACAAATTTTCCCGTCGTCTTCGATTTTTTTAGCGAAGAGACTTCACGTTTTGCTAAGAGCCATTGGCGACCCATGGAGAAAGTTTAAGTTAGAAGTTTAAGTTGAAGTGAAGAAACTGAGACCAAAATTAGAAACTAAAGCTAGTTTCTTTTAATAACAAGTCTTCTGTTTTCAGCTGTTGATATAGCATTCGCGTTTGATTTTTAAATTTTATCCTAAAACTCGCACGCTAATAGTATAAAAGAGATTTTTAAAAAATAGGTCTGTGCGTTTTTTACTTCAACTTCAACTGATCGCTTCAACTTACTACAGGCGTAGCGCTCATCCGCTTACGTGCCGTCGCATCCAAAATTTTCTTACGAAGTCGGAGGCTTAGCGGGGTCACTTCAACATATTCATCATTAGCAATATATTCAAGCGAGCGCTCTAGGCTCATTTTAAGCGGCGGGGTAAGCGAGATTCCTTTGCCGTCGCCAGTACTGCGCATATTGGAAAGTTTTTTGGCTTTGCAAGGATTGACCGGCATGTCATCAGGGCGGGCATTTTCTCCGATGACCATGCCAACATAAACTTCCTCTTGAGGGCCGATAAAAAGACGGCCACGTTCTTGAATCGTGTCTAATGCATAAGCCATGCTGGTTCCGCTTTCCATAGCAATCAAGACACCATTGTTGCGTGTTGGGATTTCACCTTTATATTCAGCATATTCTTTAAAGATATGCGACATGATGCCGTGACCTTTCGTGGCATTAACAAGATCGGTTTCAAATCCAATCAAACCACGCGTTGGAACAATAGCTTCCACCGTGACGGTGTGTGCTAAGTGAGCCAAGCTGATAATATCAGCCTTTCGACATGCTAGGCTTTGGAAAAT
>JBIRBD010000175.1:0-3115 GCA_044326465.1 Chthoniobacterales bacterium | reverse complement strand
CTGAGCATATTGCGCTAATTTACAACGAGCCATTGCCGTTTTTAGGATTAAGTCAATCCCATTAAATTAAGAAATCAATTGAAGGCAAGCTGTTTATGATAAAGCTTTAAAGACTACAGGTTGAATAGGCCTGCGGCAAAAAGAACAAACTTTATTCGACGAATTTTGTCTTAAGTTGACGCCATTGCAATTAAGCCTAAAAACGGTGAGAGAAGTCTAATATACCACGATTCATTACCATTTTTTAAAATAGTTCCCCTTGAAAATCCTCCTCATCAGCAAAACGCACGCCTGCTCCAAGCAAGCGCACGGGCAATTTTTTTCGCTCGTAGGCTTTTTCTAAAAGTGTTTGATAGATGGCTTCATTTGGTTCTGCACAAAGACATTCTTTTGTTGTTTTACTAAAATCAGAAAATTTTATTTTAATAAATGCCTTGCGAATACGACGCAAAGAAGCTTCTAAGCGCCATTCTACAAGCATTTGCGAGGCAAGTTCTGCAATAGCCAAACGACATTGTTGCAACGAAAGAAGATTTTCAGAAAATGTTTTTTCATTGCTAAGGGATTTGCGAGGACGATGAGGAACAACCTCGCGATGATCTTCACCACGACAAAGATGATAAAGCTCTTCGCCCCATTTGCTAAAATACTGTGCAATTTCAAAACGCGTGAGTCGCTGTAAATCAGAGCACGTTTTGATACCTACTACTTCCAACCGCTGAGCACTTTTTGGGCCAATCCCCCAAATTTTCCTAATCGACAGAGGAGCCATAAATTCTTTTACTTGGTGCGGTAAAATAGCAAATTGACGATTCGGTTTGCGCCAATCGCTAGCGATTTTTGCGAGCATTTTATTAGGAGCAATTCCTGCTGAAGCTGTAAGACCTGTTGCAGACTTAATCCGAGCGCGTATTTCTTTTGCAATATCCCAAGCATATCGCTTGGATTGTGTGACATCTAAAAAAGCTTCATCTAACGAAAGTGGCTCTACAAGCTGGGTATATTCGTAAAAAATTTCATGCACGCGCTGCGCTACCGCGCGATAAAGTTCCATGCGCACTGGTAAAAAAACCAATCCGGGACAACGTTCAAGCCCCATAAAACCAGGCATTCCCGAACGAACACCAAAAGCACGTGCTTCATAATTACAAGTGCAGATAACACTGCGACGACCTTCACCACCCACAGCAAGCGGCTTTCCAATGAACTCAGGATACTCCTGCATCTCCACAGCCGCATAAAAACAATCCATGTCGAGATGAATAATTTTGCGAGGTATTTTCGTCATGAGAAAAAGTTACCTATTACCTTCCAAGTAAAAACTAAATTTTTTCTTTTTTGCATTTCTCCAAAAACCGACTATGTTTATTCCATTACTTATTCGTACTTTTTAAGTTTTGCGGCCGTAGCTCAATTGGATAGAGCATCTGACTACGGATCAGAAGGTTCGGGGTTCGAATCCCTGCGGCCGCACCAATCGCTTCGCGATAGTTTTAGTGATGCGTTGAAGTTAAAGTAGGCTAGCCTTCTTTTTGTTGCATAAGTTCTGAAAATTTTTTCGTCTTTTAGCGGCTAATCTTCTATCCCTGCAATCTCTGTTAATTTTTTGTAATGACTCCTTGTTCTGTCTCGGTAGAGCATGCAGAAGCATGGCACACAAAAAATGGTTTTGTTTGGCTTGACTCATTGCTTGCAGAATGTAGCGATGTGCCACGCCAGAAAGGTCCTTCTATGATCGCAGCAGAACCTGACTTTATCATCAAAGGAAGCGCTGATGAATGGGATCTCCTGGAAAAAGAGCTTGCCACAAGAAAGAAAGGCTTTGATAAAAAATCACCTGGGGCTGCGATCGGATTTTTTCGTTATGATGGCTCTTTTTATTTTGGCTTTTATGAAAAAGTTTTTTATTACCACTCTTCTGCCGAAAAAAAAATTTTGGAAATTAAAAAAAACTCATCGCCTACCAAACTAGAAAAATTTCCCCTTCCCTTCGTATCGGATATTAGTTCTGAAAAATACTGCGAGATGGTGCGCCAGGCACAGGAACAAATAGCTGCTGGAAATATCTATCAAGTTTGCCTTGCTCATCGTTTTTCTGCACCGTTTGAAGGAGACCCATGGCAGCTTTATTTAGCACTACGTAAAACATCACCAGCTCCTTTCGCTGCTTACTTAAATCTTGGTGAAGAGCTTATTTTATCAAGCTCTCCAGAACGTTTTCTAAAAATAAACGATCGTCATATAACAACGGAACCAATCAAAGGAACACGTCCTCGTAACCTCTTTTCTCAAGAGGATGCAAGGCAAGCCCTCGAACTTCAAACATCTCCAAAAGAAATTGCGGAACTTGTCATGATAACTGATCTCGAGCGCAACGATCTTGGAAAAATTTGCGAGTATGGAAGCGTTACAACATCAGAATTACTCTGCTTAAAACGTTATCCTCATGTTTTTCATCTTGTTTCAACAATTGAAGGAAAACTACGTAAGGAGATTTCGCACGTGGCTGCCGTTGCTGCTTGTTTTCCTGGAGGCTCCATCTCAGGTGCACCAAAAAAAATGGCGATGAAAATCATCAGTGAGCTAGAGCCTGTACCACGTGACCTCTTCACCGGAGCTATAGGTTACTTTGGCTTTAATGGAGAAAGCCAATTTAACATCGCTATTCGAACAATAGTTATTCGTGAAAAACAAGCTAGTTTTCACGTTGGAGCCGGTATTACAACTAATTCGATTCCTGAAGAAGAATGGGAAGAAACATTGCACAAGGCCAAAGGTATTTTTATTGCTTCGCAATCAATCGCGAATTGATTGTTTAACCTTTCAAAGCCTCTCATCAAGTGCGACCAGCAGACTTGTCTTTGTTCATCTAAAAAATAGCTATAGAATGAATAGCGGTCGGTGACGACCTTGACATAATCCTAAAAACGTGAATAAAAATGAGAAAGTTGGCGTAAGGAGTTGGATTTGAAGCTGATTGTTGTGAAGCCGCGGCGAACCTACACGGTTAGTGAGGCTTTAGAACGAACAGCTTCAGGCCAACTATATTGCGTCAAATTTTTTATTTTCATTCACGTTTTTAGTAACAGTGTTAAATTGCAACAGAAATATCAGG
>JBIRBD010000200.1:0-2127 GCA_044326465.1 Chthoniobacterales bacterium | reverse complement strand
TGACCTGATAAATGGGAATACTTCTTTGTATGAGAAGAATAAAAAAGAAGTGGATCTCAATTTTATTGAGAGCATTAAAGCGATGGATCAGGCGACAAAACTTCAAATAGAACTTGCCGCTAACAACTATTATTTTAAAAACGATTTTGATGGCTGGTTTGCGCTGACCCCCGAACAACGAAGTGCTTATAATCAAGCTGCAAGAGCTGCCAATGAAACTTATTTAAAAGAGGAAAAATCTACTCTCCAGCAGGCAGAAGCAGCATTCGATAGGCGCTTCACTCTAGGTGATGAATTATCACGAGAGGATTTAGAGGCTTTGGCTCATTTAAGTGCCCTACGCTCCAATAAGTTAAGGAGAGAACAATACTTATATCACGTGTTACAAAATAACGTTGCTGCCTTAAGGGAAGAAATTGATCTAGAAAAACAGAGGAACTATGAAAGAAATAGAAGAGAAATAAAAATAAGAATACTACAAGCCCAATTAGAACAACTTAGAAATGGCCATTTTCAAAGAAGCCTGCGATTAGCAGAAGAAGAGCGTGTTTCTGCACGGAGAGAGAAAGAATTGACATTAAAAATAGACGAAATTCAGCATGAGATTAGAACATTAGAACAACAAACTCTGGGAAAAATGAAACTAGATATAGGAATTCTTCAACGAGAAAGAACTATAAATCTATTAAAAGAAAAAGAAAAAGAGGTAACCTCTCATGTTAAAAACTTAAAAACGGAGTTAGAAACTACTTGGAGCACGCAAACAGCTGATACGTTGAAAACAGCAGCTGACGAAGCTTGGCAAGAAGCTAAAGAAAAATGTGCATTAGCGCTGCAAAGCTGGGAGGCTGTCCAACGAAAAGAACAAGAAATTTTGCATCTTCAAACTGAGATTCAGAAATCGGAAGGTCAAAAACGCACCTCTCTAGAAAGAAACTTAAGCTCTCTGAGACAAGAGAGAGCGAGGGCTATGAGTGTTTGGACTAAGCTGAAAACAAAAAGCGCAACGGCTTATCGTTCTGCTAGAAACCATTCGCTCAATGCTCAAGAAGAGTGGGAACAGATTGCCACTCAATCAACAAGGCTTGCTGCTAGCAACTCTTCTTTTTTGCACCTCTTTCACAATGGAGAGTTTTCTATTGATGAGACCGTTAATCGATGGAAGAGCTTTGTAGCTCAAGCTGCTAACAATGAAATTTTTTTCAATCAAAACCAAGTTTTAGAAATAAGAGCTCGTTTTGAAGCCGTTAAAAAAAATTGGGCTGCTTTTTCTGCAGCAGCTGAAGAGTTTGAGAAAAAAATTGGGGAGTTTGTGCAAGCAAAAGATGCTCTTCTCTTTGTTCCTACCGATGATGCTCTAAAAGTAACCTATGCAGCAGCGAGTGAGGCGGCGAGTGAGGCCGCACGTACTGCCAACAGACACCTTCCATGGACCTCTTATAACCATACAAGTTTTTTTATCTACTCTTTTATCCGCTCTTATGCCCACATTGAAAGACAACTCGTTGAGTTCTTTTGTTCAAATAGAGACAACCCCTTCTTCAAGCTAACGCGCCATACTTTTACTGCACGTTACAATGCAAATGAAGCTTATGATGCCTTATTGAGAACATCTCGTATGAAGGCTATCCAGAGTAGTAAAGAGGCTTTAGAAAAAGCTGAAAGAGACATGAATTCCATTGCAGAAGCCGCAGAAAATCAGAATAATACTACTCACGTTCATGACGCCGCCTCTGTTTTTTTCCAGCATGAGGCAGGTGATGCTCTTCGAGCTGCAAAAAAAGCAGCTAACTATAGCACAAATATTGGTATCTGGCAGGATGATTATGATTTATGGGAATCTATTTTCGGCAAACCGAAAAAAGAGGGCAAGTAACAAATGAGGTTTTCGGGCTAGAGAGAAACCGACCCTAAACACAGTATGAAAAAAATACCATTTCCTTCAAAGCGATTTCTTTTTCTCTGCTTGCTTAGTGTAAGCAGCTTTCTCACGTGTGGTGCGTACGTGCAGGCGCAGGGGAGCGAGTCATTAGACTTCTTTCAAAACTCTACTTCTACTGCGAATTGCTGCGTCGCTCCGGTGCTCGAAGCATCACCTATGCCACTATGCTCAGACTTCTCCGCTCC
>JBIRBD010000172.1:0-3205 GCA_044326465.1 Chthoniobacterales bacterium | reverse complement strand
TGTAATTCCAAAATCACCAAGCGCAATTTTTTTGTAACAACCAACAACCAACAACCAACAACCAATGCTTATCTCCAGAAGGAGATGAGCAATTACAATTTTTTTTTTTAATAAAACAAAGCTTCGGGCTTTTATATACCTTTGTCGGATAAATTTTAGGATTTTTTTACGCTGGAGTTTTAGGTACTAGCAAAACGTCAGGGGGTGCTGCTAGCGAGCTAAAAAGTAGCGATGGCAACGAGACTATCACCGAAAAGAACCAGTAAAAATTCCTAAAATTCATTCACGAAAGCTATACCATTGGCGACGCCTTGCTTTTGCTCTATTCCTATAGACTGAGCCCAATGCCGATTACTTAGCGCAATTCAAAAAGTCAACATTAACTACTTCTCATCCGTCTTTGCGTTTCTTATGGTTATTTCTTTTTATACACATTCGTTAAGTAACCAGCATTGGAGCTACCCAGGAATGTTCTTTAGGACGTCCTGATTCGTCGGATATTTTTTGATAAAAGAAAGTATCCGCTCAATAGCCTCAATCGGCTTATGTCCCGCGAGACCGCGACGAATGATGTTGATTTTATGAAGGTCTTCGGCAGGAATGAGAAGCTCTTCGCGTCGTGTACCTGAAAGGAAAATATCGACCGCCGGATAAATACGTTGATCACTGATTTTGCGGTCAAGCACAAGCTCCATATTACCGGTTCCTTTGAACTCTTGGAAAATAAGATCATCCATACGGCTGTTTGTCTCAATCAATGCGGAAGCAATGATGGTCAAAGAGCCAGCTTCTTCCGTGTTACGAGCCGCGGCAAAAAGTTTGCGGGGAATTTCCATCGCACGTGCATCCATACCACCACTCATTGTGCGGCCTCCCCCACCCATGGAATTATTAAAAGCACGGCCGATTCGCGTGAGAGAATCCATGAGCACAAAGACATGTTTACCTTGTTCCACCAGGCGTTTGGCGCGATCGATAGCTAATTGAGCAATGCGTGTATGACTACGCAAATCACAATCATTGGAGCTTGCAAAAAGTTCCGCTTGAGGAAAGGTGCGTCGCATTTCTGTCAGTTCTTCTGGTCGTTCATCCACAAGCAAAATGATCAGTTTCATTTCTGGATGATTTTTAATTACGGCATCAGCGATATGCTGTAATAGCGTTGTCTTCCCCGTACGCGGCGGAGCAACAATAAGCCCACGTTGACCTTTTCCAATAGGCGCCATAAGGTCGATGATACGCGTTGTATAACGCTCCGTGGTTGTTTCCAAAACAACACGCTCGAGTGGACTAATCGTTGTTAGCTCTTCAAAGAGCGGCAAATTAGTAAATTTTTCAGGGTCTTCCCCTTCGATCTCTGTCAGTTTAAAAAGCTGCGCGCCACGCTGCCCACGACGTATCTGACCTTTAATAAAGACACCATCACGCAGACGGAAATTACGAACAACCTCAGGCGTGACAAAAATATCATTTTGAGAAACAGCATACCCTCGCTTTGCTTCACGAAGAAAAGCAAAACCCTTCCCCGAAAGCTCGACCATCCCTTCTGAAAATGTTGGTTCTGCATTAGGATCTTCATTTTCTAAAGGCACAAAATTATTTTCAAAATGAGCCACCTGGTTGGAAGAGCCTGAAAAAACTTTAGGAGAACGTTGTTGGTTATTCGGACGACGATCATTTTTTTGAGATCCACCGCGGCGACTACGTGAGCGACGACCACGGCGGTGCTGCTGACGATCTTGTTGTCCTGAAGATTGTTGATTTTGCTCTCCAGAGGAAGATGAGTTTTGATTTTGAGACGGCGCAGACGCAGAAGATTCCGTTGGCGTCATTTGTGGAATTGGCGGAGGAGTTGATCGCTGTGGAACGTTAGATGAAGAGTCGTCTTGCATAAATAAAATTTGGATGTGAAAAAAAGTGTGAAAATACAGAGAGAAAAACAGCGTGAAAACGCAACGGTCTGGCTATTCTTTGATAAAGAAAAAACTCTACGGTCGTATGAGTGCTTAAAAAATACTTACTGGAATCTGCAGTAAAAAATAGATCGACTACGAATGATTCTACAAAAATTCACTGTTCTTAAAGTGAAATCGTATGGTGACTTGGACAACACACTAGCAGCAAAAAATTTTGATTACTCTGTGCTATGCCTTAAAAACTAAGGCTGTGAACTGTCCTGAGAAATTCACTCAGCGATCTGCGGCACATACTGAACCAGTAAGTGAGAAAGAGTCAACTCTCTTTTTTTAAATTAATTGAACGCAAGAATCGATCCTATCGGCATCAAATGCAGATTGAGGCCTGCTTTTTTAAAATATTCTTGAGCGTCAGCGTGATCAATGACAATCGGTGGAAATGTATCATAATGCGCACCGATGACTTCTTTGCAGTCGATCCACTCAGCAGCCGTGATAGCATCTTGAATTCCCATTGTAAAATGATCGCCAATGCATAGCACTGCAAAAAGCAACGGCTCGGCGCAGCGGAGCAATTTCATATCGCTGTGTAAGGCTGTATCGCCACTATAATAAAAATTCCCTTCGGCTGTTTTTATCAAAAATCCACCAGGCTGCCCGCCATACGATCCATCAGGCATGCTGCTAGAATGAATCGCATTTGTGAAGGTAACGCTGCCAAAATTAAATTTGGCCGTTCCGCCAGAATTCATTGCCTGTGTTTTTTCCAACCCGTGCGCACGAAACCATTCTGCAACTTCAAAACAAGCGACAATGGTTGCACCACTTTGCCGTGCGATCACTTCCACATCAGCTACGTGATCAAAATGCCCATGCGAAACAAAAATATAATCGGGCTGCAGACTTGTAATATCGACTTTTGCGGCCGATGGGTTTGGCGTAATAAAAGGATCAAAAAGCAGTCGCTTGCCTGCAACATCGACTTGAAAACAAGAGTGTCCGTAGTAAGTGAGGTGCATAAGACTGAAGGCTAAAGGAATAATCTCATCTACTTTATAATGTTACTTTCAATCCTTCAGCTTGTGCCAGTTTTTTTTGATTAATATCAAACGTCAAAAATTCTTTGACTCCCAAATAGAGAGCCGTTGAAACATGAAGAACATCCTAAAAACGTGAATAGAAACGAGAAAGTTGGCGTAAGGAGTTGGATTGGAAGCTGGTTGTTATGAAGCCGTGGCTAACCTGCACGGTTAGTGAGGCTTTAGAACGAACAGCTTCAGGCCGACTAT
>JBIRBD010000051.1:0-12408 GCA_044326465.1 Chthoniobacterales bacterium | reverse complement strand
GTGTTCCTTGTGGCTATTTCTTTTTATACCATTCGCGAGCGAGTTTTAGGTTTGTTACGATGGATTTTTTGTTGTCAGCAAGATCCGAGAACGCAGCTGAAAACAGAAAGGACAAGTACCAAACCCAAAAATCAAACGCGAATGGTATATATACACATTCGTTAAGTAACCAGCATTGGGATTAACCTGACGGCATTGGTAGAACGCTAGCCCGCATATCTGTTAATTAAAAAATAATTAAAAAAACAGTTGCAAATACCTACCTATTGCATAGTATTTCCCCATTGAAAGAATGTTCTGGGGGGAACAACAACCCGTCGCACCTTTGGTGTGGCGGGTTGTCTTTTTTTAATGACAAGCCCACAGATATCCCATTCATGTGCGGAGAAGCGTTAATCTGAGAAAATCTCATCTCATCGATTCGAATAGCGAAAGTGCGAGTTAAAAACTATTCTTTAAAAATGCGATGATTCTGATTCATGATGGCGGAATGCCTTCATCCGACACCCTCGTAACGCAACACAGCAATATACCTGGACGCTCTCGCACAAAATCAGCATGGGGAGCTCTCATCGTTTTATTTTTTCTTGCGTCTCTTTCTATTTTTAATCCTATTATTCTTAGAACTTCTGTTCGCGCTCTGCTTTGGGCTACGCGCCCGCTCACTGGCTTGAAGATCACATCGCGCAGACTTGAGGTTGCTTTTGGAAAACCACTCCGTTGGGATAAAGTAACAATTATCTCAGGTCAAACCCCTTATAAAAGCGAGTACGAGTTAAAAAAAATTTCGCTGACATTGACTTCTCCTTGGAGAATCTTTTTTGGAGATCACATTCTCATTGATTCTATTGAGGCATCCGGAGGAAAAGGATTCATTGATTTGCGCACCCAAAAAAATGAATCCTCTCATTTTTTTTCTGAACAAGCGCGCAAGCTATTTTATAGTTTTTTTCAAAAAAAAATCATTCCTTCAGCACTCTCGTTGAATGATCTTTCATTCGTCTTGATGGCAAAAGACCAACGTTACAGTATTAGTAATTTTTTCTTTTCTAATAAAAATAGAAACACTCTTTCTTACACTGCCGCGGACATAGAGGCTGGCAGCATTAGGTGTCATCTACCTCAAGCAAGCTGTGAAGCATTCTGGGATGGAAAAATGATGACGCTAAAAAAACTCCCCCTCACGGAAGGAATCACCCTACAAAATCTTCAACTCATGCCCGAAGCTGATGGCATTAGCTTTGGGTTGACCTCAGAAATTTTTGAAGGAATTGTGCGTGCCGACGGAAGCCTGAACAGAAACCCTTCTGGCCCTAGAATTGAGGCGGCTCTGCTTGGACAAAAATTACCACTAGAGCGTTTGGCAAAATTCCTAGGCTTCACTAAAAAAATCTCGGGTAATCTTCGCGAAGGACGCCTCACCTTTCGAGGGTCCCCTTTTAATATAATGGATGCCGAGGCATCCCTGCGAATTATTGCCGATAATTTTCGTTGGGAAAAGCGAGGACGAGCGACACTTTTTACCGCCGCCAATCTCATTGGTCGCAAAATTTCCGTGACCGATTTTCAATTAAAACAAGAGAATAACCGCATCATAGCCTCTGGAGAAATGACCTTGCCAACGCTATGGCATAAAATTGCGCAAACGCCCTTTACGTTGAAACTCAAAGCACTCATCCAAGATGCTTCTCAATTAGGAGATCTGATGGGCCCATCCTGGAACAATATCACTGGAAAAATTTTTGTTGATTCCGAAGTGCAAGGCTCTGAAAACATCGCAACCGGATACCTCAATGCGCAAGGCAGCGCTATGACCGCTTATGGCCTTCCTCTGAGCTCGCTTAAACTTCAATTGCTTTTTCAGGGTGACAAAACAGATCTCACCAACCTTGATATTTGGAGTGGATCTGATCGCCTTCACCTCTCAGGGATTGTTGAAAATCATTGGCCTCATCACTACGAGGGAAAAGCGGAAATCAACAGCGTCAATCTTGCACGACAATTAAATTTACTGGGTATAAATGAAAGTAATCTCATTCATAATGGTTCTTTAGAAGCCTCATGGAACGGGTCTGGCACGGTGACAAATCAAAATGGTTCTTTTGATCTCTTGCTTCATCAAATGACGTTAGCATCAAAACAGATGAGCGCTCATTGTAAGGGCTCTTACACACCAGAACAATTAGAATGCCCCACATTCTTAGTTCAAGAAAATGGAAACATCCTCAATACCTCATTAACACTCTCCTGCCAAGGAATCACCCTCAACAAACTCACTCTCACGCGTGATCAACAGACGACGCTTTCAGGAAATATTTTTTTACCAATAAACGCGGAAACCTTATTTAATAAGGCCCCTTGGTCTCACACTCTGATTTCTACAACACCGCTGGATGTTGATCTAGCATTACACCATCTACCACTGGAAACCTTTTCAACAATTTTTCCTGATCAATCACTCAGCGGATTAGTCGATGGGAAAATTCAGGCAAAAGGCCTCTGGAAAGAACCATTAGTTCATCTTTCGCTGCAATGTGAGAAAGTATTGCCAAGCATTATTTCATCAGGAGCATCAAGAAAAAATAGTCGAAATTCTTTTTCTGTGGCCATGACTTCAGAGAAAGGAAAAGCCACTATTGATGCTGCTATTTTCTCTACAACAGAAAAAAAGATCACGCTACAAGGATCATTTCCCCTAGCTCCAAAATTTACTGATGAAAATAGTGATCATGAAAATATTCTTATTGGTCCAACAGATGCACCACTTCATTTAAAACTTTCAATCCCTCAAATGGGACTTGATTTTTTTACTTCTAAGGTTCTTCCACCAGAAATAATAGCAACAGAGAGTAGCGTTTCTGGAGAGTTGAGTATTGAAGGAACGCTCAGCAAACCCTCTTTTTTAGGACATCTGCAACTACTTGCAGAAAAAATTTCATTAGGATCACTCCTTGCGCCACTACGCTCAGCTCATGCAAAATTTATTTTTGCGCCAGAAAAAATCATGCTCACCGAGGCTTCCTCAATGATGGGTTCAGGAAAATTAAACATTAGCGGCTCAAGCACCCTTCATTCTTGGGAAAAAGCAGATCACAACTATCACCTCACAGGAAACCAACTAATGCTCTATGAATCAACCAATGCAATGGCTATTGGCAATGCTGACCTAACACTTCACGGTGATAATAACAAAGGCTGCCTAGAAGGAATGATCAATCTCACTGACATCACTTGGAACCCTAAACTCTCCATCACGCCATTTTTAACTCCACCAGGTGTTATTATAAACAAGGAGCCATCATCGACGAGTATACTCATCACGAATAAAAACCAGGATTTTTCTACTCTGAATTTATTGTCTCTAGTAAGAGAGAAATACGAAGCGCTATGCCACCATAACAATGGCTCTGAGAAGGAAGCCAGGGATAATAAGGAGAAGCAGAAGACCCTTATTGCGATTCATGATGGAGCTAGACAAGAAATACCATCGTGGAGAACAGACATCGTTATAAAAAATTCAGCCAAACAATCAGCGTTTGATGAAACTAATCTCCATCTCCTTGGAAGCATTTTCTCTCCAACCCTGGAAGGAAGTGCTAAATTCAATCATCTTAAAATAAAGTTCCCTCAAAGTGATATGACGCTTCTGCAAGGAAGCCTTAATTTCAACGCCACTCGGCCATGGTCGCCAGAGCCTGATATTACAGCCATCGGATTTCTTAATGGAAAAAAAATCTTGGCTCATGTTTCCTCAACACAAAATAAAAGGCCTCTCTTTTTCGAAAGCGACCTTACTATGTCGCAAGAAACCTTAGCACTGCTTCTTGCGATGCCAAGAGAGAGCGAGCAGCCAACACCAGGATGGATTGAAGAGCTTCCTTTTGCGATGGGGCAACAGTGGCATGAAGAACCAATAGCCTTTCCCTCTTTTTCAATATCAACACCAGAGCCTGATGAATTCGACTTCGGCAACCATGGAATTTCCTATTATTTTGAGTTGAAGTAATGACGGAAGGAGTTGATGGGTTTAAAAAATCCAAAACCTAAGCTCAACTTATAAGGCGACCTAAAAACGTGAATAAAAATGAGAAAGTTGGCGTAACGAGTTGGATTTGAAGCTGATTGTTGTGAAGCCGCGGCTAACCTACACGGTTAGTGAGGCTTTAGAACGAACAGCGTCAGGCCAACTATATTGCGTCAAATTTTTTATTTTCATTCACGTTTTTTCAACCCTTCACCCCCTCAACCCCTCAACCTCTCAGTTAGATATTTTTGCTGCTTCCGTTCTTCGCTCTCACCCACTAATCTACCTTCATGATCAGCATGAGTGGATTTGGTTCAGGTAGTGCAACAGGCCATGGACACCGCTACCACGTGGAATGTGCCTCCGTTAATCGCAAAGGCTTAGAAATTGTGATCGCGCTACCTCGCGGATTTTCCTCACTCGAACCAAAAATTCGCGAAGCTGTTCAGAAAAAAATCTCTCGTGGCCGCATCCAAGTCTCGGTTAGTGATGAAATCATCACCTCCAAGAACAACACCTCGATTGTTGATTTTTCCTCTGCTCATCATGCTTTTAAGGAATTAAAAAAACTTCAACAATCGCTTCAGCTTTCTGGCGAAATTACATTGGAAACAATTTTGCGTGCACCCGGTGTTCTTTGTACTGAAACCACGGAATCTATTGATTTTGTTGTAGCATGGTCCTCTATCAGTAAAGCCTTAGAAAAAGCACTCGTGAATCTGATTGCAATGAAAGCAAAAGAGGGAAAAATTTTAGCTGCTGATTTAAAGAAGCGTTTTCATTTTTTGGAACAATCTATTGGAAAAATTAGCACGCGCGTTCCTATACTACGCCAATATCGCCAGGAGCAACTAAGGAGTCGTTTGGCTGATTCTAATCTCCCTGTTGCTATTGATGATCCAGGACTTCTCCGGGAACTCGTTTTTTTTGCAGAACGAAGCGATATCAGCGAAGAGTTGACACGCCTTCAAAGCCACTTAATCCAACATCAGGAAATCTTGAGAGAATCAGCATCCTCGGGCCGCACCCTTGACTACCTTGCACAAGAAATGTTTCGTGAATTTAATACTCTCTCCAGCAAAGCAAATGATGCCGAAGTATCACGTTGGGTTGTTCAATCAAAATCAGAACTTGATAAAATCCGTGAGCAACTTGCTAATTTAGAGTAGCGTTGTTAACCCTGAAAAATAATTTTTGAACTTCGCCTCATGAACGCGCCACTCGCTACTCGCTACTTACCACCATCTACTTCGTTGTTGCCTCAACAAAACTCTGCATCACGTTTTCGTCGTAGTGGTATTTTATTTGTCATCTCTGCTCCCTCCGGCGCTGGAAAAACGACGCTCTGCACGGCATTACGACAGAAGCCTGATTTTGTCTACTCTGTTTCTTGCACAACGCGTGCTCCGCGACCTGGCGAAATTGAAGGGGAAGATTATCACTTTCTCTCGCACGAACAATTTACTGCACATCTTGCTAGCGATGACTTTTTAGAACATGCAGAAGTTCATGGAAATTTTTATGGCACTTTAAAAGAACCTGTTTTGGAACACTTGAAACGTGGTGTTGATGTGCTTATTGATATCGATACGTGTGGGGCAACGGCTATTCGTGCTAATAAGAATCCTGTTATTCAAGATGCTCTTGCGGATGTCTTCATTATGCCCCCCGACTTAGAAGAACTACGCCGTCGCCTTGAAAGACGGGGGACAGAAAATAGCGAACAAGTAGAAATACGCCTCGCTAATGCAGCTCTTGAAATGGAGTGCTGGCGGGATTATCGCTACACGATCATCAGCGGATCGATGGAAGAGAATATTGAAAAATTTCGTGCTGTGATGCGCGCAGAGCGCTATTTGAGCAGGAGGTTTTCACTAGCGTAAAAGAGATTAATGCTGTCCAAAAAGCATTGATTTTTGACGAATGATTTTTTTAACTTCGTTACAGAAAGAGAGATCTCTCACCTACTAGCAATAGCGCCCTGTAACCTGAATCCCTACCTTTTATGCCTACAATCATCCTCGGAGTCTGCGGTTCCATTGCTGCCTATAAAGCGGCTGAACTTGTAAGTCAATTACGTCAGCGTGGTCATTCCATTTTTGTTGTCATGACACCTAACGCAAAAAATTTCATCACGCCACTCACGCTTCAAACACTTTCCCGTCATCCGGTCTTACAAAATCTTTCCGATGAAGAAGTAAGTAATGAACAAAGCTGGCACCCTGGTCATATTGAGCTCGCCGACAAAGCTGATCTTCTGCTCATCGCACCTGCAAGTGCAAGCACCATAGCACGACTTGCTTACGGATTTGCTGATGATGCCTTAAGTGCGATTGCACTGGCAACGCGCGCAACACTTTTGATTGCTCCAGCAATGAATGGAAAAATGTGGGAACATTCTGCTACCCTCGAAAACGTCGATCGTCTTCGTGCACGGGGAGCAGAGTTCATCGGTCCAGCTGCTGGCTTACTTGCATGCGGTTATGAAGGCATTGGGCGACTTATTGAAGTCAATGCCATTATCAAACGCGTTGAAGAATTATTACAAAAATAAATCACCTAACCTCTCTTTTCTTCCTATGACAACTCCCTACCAACAAGCACTCCAAAGCGCACGTACCGCTGCACTCGCTGCAGGGGAACTTCTTCGCAAGCATGCTAAAGATCCTAACCTTATCGTTGATAAAATAGAATCCCATGATATCAAGCTAGAACTCGATCGAAGGACACAAGAGTTGATCGAAAATATTTTAAAAGAAGCTTTCCCTAATTATGCGATCTATGGGGAAGAAGGAATCAGTGGCAACCCTGATTCAGAATATCGATGGATCATTGACCCTATAGATGGAACGGTAAATTTTTTTTACGGGATTCCTCATTTTGCTATTTCGATTGCACTTCAACGTGCTGATAAAATAGTCGTAGGCGTTATCTACGATCCCATGCGTAATGAACTTTGGGAAGCAGTCCGCGATGGTAGCGTCACTCTCAATGGAAAACCGGTGCACGTAAGCCAGCGTTCCTCTTTGAGCGATGCCGTTCTTTCCATCGGCATGTCGAAAGCAGCCACCGGTATTGAAGAAGCATTGCCGCGATTGATCGAAATGATGAAGAAAGCTCGCAAGTGTCGTATCATGGGAAGCGCAACACTTGATATTGCCTACGTTGCTACTGGTCGCCTCGATGCCTATATGGAAGCAGAAATTAGTCTTTGGGATATTGCAGCTGGTATTTTAATGGTAGAAATGGCAGGAGGCATTGTCGACTTGAAGCCTCACGCCACAAAGCCTGATAAATTTTCTATTGTCGCTTCGAGTGGCAATATCTCAGAGATCGGAGATGGAAGATAGAGCCATCTCCCATTTGACTCATTCGCGCCCGCTCACTCACCCTCCGGGCTGCCTGACGGCAGTCTATCCAGCGGCTTCCCAGCCAGCTGTATTCCCATCTCCTAAAAAAATATGACGCGCACTGGCATTGGTTATGATGTTCATCGTTTTGAACTAGGCCGACCTCTTATACTTGCTGGCATCACGATTCCACATCCTGATGGAATGGGCCTTCTCGGACATTCTGATGCAGATGTTCTTTGTCATGCAATTGCTGATGCCATTTTAGGCGCGGCGGGAAAACGAGACATCGGTTATTATTTTCCTAATAGCGATGCCTCACTTGCAGGTATGTCGAGTCTTCTTATTTTGAAAAAAGCAATCGAGCTCATTACTGCTGATGGCGGCAAACTCATCAATATCGATGCCACACTCATTGCGGAGAACCCAAAAATCATGCCTTATATTGAAGTAATGCGCTGCTCGCTTGCAACAGCCCTTAGTATTGACCCTTCACGCATTGGCCTCAAAGCAACGACCAATGAAGGCCTCGGGTTTCTTGGTCGCGGCGAAGGAATCGCTGCCATGGCTACGGCTGCGATTGAATATAAGTGTGATGGGTAATGAGTAAATAGTCCTGAAGCTAAAAGATCTGGGCCAACGAACAAGTGGAACACTCTTCACCCATTACCCATTACCCATTACCCATCTCCTATCTCCTAAAATGTCATTACATTTTCACAATACCTATACTCGAAAAATAGAACCTTTTGTTCCTTTGAACCCCGATGGTCACTCAGTCAGCCTTTATACATGCGGCCCGACGGTTTATGACTATGCTCACATTGGAAATTTTCGTGCATACGTTTTTGAAGATCTTTTACAACGACATCTCGAGGCACGTGGCTATGTTGTACACCGCGTGATGAATCTGACCGATGTTGATGACAAAACCATCCGAGGGGCTTGTGAAAAAAAAATTCCCCTCGCCGATTACACTCAACCTTTCAAAGAAGCCTTCTTTGCCGATTGTGAAGCTCTCCATCTTCGCCAAGCTAATACCTATCCCGAGGCTACCGGTCCAGAAAACATCGCTCGCATGATAGCGATGATCTCCACGCTTATGGAGCGAGGTCACGCTTACCAGGCTGAAGATGGCTCTGTTTATTTTCGCATTACTTCTTTTCCTGATTATGGAAAACTCGCTCATGTCGATCTTGAAGCACAGCGTCCTTCAGGTCGCGTCGAGCATGACGAATATGAAAAAGAGCAGATAGCTGATTTTGCTCTTTGGAAAAAATGGACACTACAAGATGGTAACGTCGCTTGGGAAAGCCCCTGGGGCCGTGGTCGACCAGGATGGCATATTGAATGTAGCGCAATGGCTATGGGAATTTTTGGGGATCAGCTCGATATTCATTGCGGCGGCATTGATAATATTTTTCCCCATCACGAGGCCGAAATCGCTCAATGTGAATGCGTCACAGGAAAACCATTTGTTGGTCTCTGGATGCATTGTGCGCATCTCATGGTCGAAGGGAGTAAGATGTCAAAATCGGCAGGAAATTTCTACACACCCCGCGAGCTGATGAGGCAAGGCTGGAGAGGGCGTGAAATTCGTTATGCTCTTCTTTCAGTTCATTATCGTGCTTCCTTAAATTTTACCATCGAAGGCCTCGAAGCTGCACGGCAATCACTTCATCGCATTGATGAATGGCAACGTCGATTAAATGATAGCCTCTCTTCTCCGCCATTAAAAAATATCGAACCTCTCGAAACCTTAGGAAAAATCAAGCTTCTAGCATTTTTTGAAGCACTCGACGATGACCTTAATATTTCTGCAGCACTTGCTGTTTTGTTTGATGTCATCCGAGAATCCCATCGCTTGCTTGATGCTAGCGTCATGAAAAAAGAGGAGGTTCATGCACTCTTAGCATGGTGGAAAAAAGTTGAAAGCGTGCTTGCTATTGCTACCAAAGAAGATGAGAAAATTCCCGAAGAAATTTTAGCCCTTTTAGAACTTCGCAAAACAGCGCGCGATCATAAAGATTGGGTTATGAGCGATCGCCTCCGTGATGAGCTCACAGCCTTGGGGTGGCAAGTTAAAGATACTAAAGATGGCGCCATTGCACAGCGCCATTAAGTGAAGACTAAATGGTAACAAATAACGTGTCATGAGACGTAATTTTTTGTAGCTACTTTTTTCAAACATAGCTTTTTCCATTGCCGTTTTTAGGTTTATTCACGACCCTAAAAACTCGTTACTCGTTACCCTTTACTTTTGCATGCTCTATGTTTCACGCCTCTGACTACCTCGACCTTCATCACACCGAACATCGGATTCTTTTTGAGAATATCGCGCACGTTTGGGAGGCTCTCTCAAAAATTGCAGGCTATCTGCAGGGACGATTAGAGCCAGCCAATCATGGAAAAATTATTGGAAAAGCTTTTATTGGAAAAAATGTTTTTATTGGACGTGGAACCATCATTGAAGAGGGAGCAATGATCAAAGGCCCAGCCTGGATCGGAGAAGATTGCGAACTACGAAAAGGTTGTTACATTCGCGAGAATTCCATTATTGGGAACCGTGTGATCTTTGGAAATTCCTGCGAAGTAAAAAACTCTCTGCTTTTTGATGAAGCTCAAGTGCCTCATTTTAACTATGTCGGCGACTCAATTCTCGGATTTCGTGCGCATCTGGGAGCCGGTGCCATTTTATCAAATGTCCGCCTTGATCGCGCAGAAATTGTTGTAACGACACCAGAAGGTCGCTTGACGACAGGTTTAAAGAAATTTGGAGCCATCATCGGTGACCGCGCTGAAATCGGCTGTAACGCCGTGCTCAGTCCAGGATCAATTATTGGACGAGAGAGCATTGTTTATCCAACAACTTCTTGGCGTGGATTACTTCCGGAAAAATCTATTGGAAAATCTAATGGCATATTGCATGTGAGTAAGAGGAAAGGCTAAATGTTAAATTTCACTCAATACTTTTTAGAAACACGCAAGCGTCCTGATCGAAAAATCATTCGCAATGAATGGATCCTCCGTGCCATTAAAAATTCTATTAAGGAAGAAATACAAATTGACGGCCGCATTCGTCGATGGACTCACATTTCCGAGATGAACAATCGGGCTCTCCGAGTTATCCTTTTGGAGGTTGGAAGCACTGTTCACAACGCATTTTTTGATAGAAGATATAAAGGGGTTCTAGAAAATGAATATTAAATATTTTGAGGACACCGATACACTTTACATAACGCTTTCTTCTAATCCACCGGTAGCAACGGAAGACTTGGATGAAAACACGCTTATCGATTTTGACCAACGAGGAAATGTTTGCAGTCTTACTATTGAGCATGCACAAGAATGTATTGACCACAATGAAGTGCATTACGAACGAATTGAACGAAACTGCGCTATTCACTAATTTTTAACCCGTCGATATTGCTTTATCACAAAGTCACCTGTTGTTAGGAGAGTTGTTCCTTCATCAAACTCTTCTTCAAAATTTGGAAAAAAAGTATCGCCCGGCACATCTTTTGATACATGAGTGATCAAAAGTTCATCGCACTCTGGCAAGAGCAGGCGATAAATTTCCTCCCCACCGATCACAAAAATTTCATCGGTTGCAATTCCTAAATCATTGAGCTCTTCTACGTTATTAATGACGGTAACACCTGGGATAGAAATTTTGCTCCGCGTTAAAACAATATTGTGCCGCCCTGGAAGTGGTTTACCAAGTGATTCGTAAGTCTTACGTCCCATGACAATGGTATGACTTATTGTTGTTTTTTTAAAAAACCGAAAGTCTTCTGGCAAGTGCCACGGGATTGTTCCTCCTGCACCAATCACACGATGAGCAGCCATGGCTGCGATAGCTTTCATGAGAAAAAATAGAGTTGTTTAACAAGAACAAGTTATACAGCGATCGGCGCCTTAATCGCCGGATGGGGATCATAATTCTCGAGTTTAAAATCCTCGAACCGAAAATCTTTTAGCTCATGGACTTCTGAATTTAAAATCATCTGCGGCAGCGGACGCGGCGCACGCAATAGCTGCTCGTTGGCTTGATCGAGATGATTGAGATAAAGGTGCAGATCACCAAACGTATGAATAAATTCTTTGGCGCGCAACCCGCAAACCTGAGCAATCATCATTGTGAGCAAGGCATACGATGCAATATTGAAAGGAACACCAAGAAAAAGATCGGCACTGCGCTGATAAAGCTGGCAACTTAATTCTCCATTACAAACATAAAACTGAAATAAAGCATGGCATGGTGCAAGGGCCATTTTATCAAGCTCTCCAGGATTCCAGGCACTTACAATGTGGCGACGACTATCGGGAGAATTTTTAATTTCTGCGATTAACTTTTCAATTTGATCAAGAGAAGAACCATCACTTCTTTGCCAGTCACGCCATTGAGCACCATAAATTCGCCCGAGATTCCCTTCTTTATCAGCCCATTCATCCCAAATCGTCACCTGATGCTGATGTAAATAATCAACATTGGTGTCGCCAGCAAGAAACCAAAGTAATTCATGAATGATAGAACGAAGATGAAGTTTTTTCGTGGTCAGCAGAGGAAATCCGTTTTGTAAATCAAACCGTTCCTGGGCACCAAAAAGAGATAATGTACCTATCCCGGTACGATCCTCCTTGCGTTGACCTTGCTCAAGCACAAGACGAAGAAGACGATGATATTGGAGCATGCAAAAGAATGTTGAGGTGTTGAGGGGTTTGACTGCACTGCTATCGCGGAAAAGTAAAACTATTTTGATGAGTTTGAAAACTAGAATTTATACAGTAAAGTAACGAGTGGCGAGTAGCGGGTGAATAAAATTCTCGCAATTGCTCATCTCCTTCTAGCGAAGAAGACGAGCAAAAATTTCTCGGTTGTCAGTTGCTGGTTGTCAGTTGCTAGTTGTTTTTGTTCCAAAAATTTATTTGGCGATTCTTCCAACCCCTCAACATTTCCCTCAACCCCTCAATAATCCTAAAAACGGTGATGGGAGTGAGGAAATTAACGTAAAGGCTTAGTCTAAAAATGAT
>JBIRBD010000135.1:0-5546 GCA_044326465.1 Chthoniobacterales bacterium | reverse complement strand
GACATTCAAATCGTCTTGATTGAACTTCCAAAATTCAAACCAACAAATATCCAGGACAAGAGATTAACTGTTTTATGGCTCCGTTTTTTAAAAGAAATCAATGAGAATACTCAAACCATTGATCCCAGCTTCCTTGAAGTAGAGGAAATTAAAGAAGCACTTAGCTTACTTGAAGAAGCATCCTACAATAAGGAAGAGCTAGAAGCTTATGATAAAGTGTGGGATGCCGTTAGTTCTGAAAAGACGTTGTTAAGCGGTAGGTATAAAGAAGGCAGAGCGGTCGGTAGGGAGGAAGGTAAAGCGGAAGGTAAAGCGGAAGGTCTGGCTGAGGGTGAAGCTAAAGGTGAAGCTAAAGGTAAAGCGCAAGAAAGAAAGGCCTTCATCATCAGCATGTACTGCTCAGGATTAACGATGGATCAGATTTGTCAGATTGCTAAGTCAACACAAGAAGAGGTTCAACGCATCATTGGTCCACTTAGTGATGGCGAGGCGACCTAAAAACGGCAATGACTCTTTGTAAATTAGCCTAATATGCTCAGCCTCAAAATAATTTTTTAACCGGCCTATTGGGTATGCTTCACCGTTTTAATTTTTTTTAGACCAAGCTCTTACGCTAATTTAGACTGTCCGGGTACCCGTTCACAGGAACGGGTAAGGGGCTCAGGCACCAGGTTTACAGGCTACAGGATTTTTGCTTTGGTCATTCAGTACTTAGAAATTTTTTATAAAAAAATTCTTTTTGTGTTCTTTGTGTAGTCTTTGTGCTCTTTGTGGTGAATTCTTTTTTTTGAAACGTTGATTGTTACGTTAACTTTTCCGGGCTCCTGAACGAATACCTGTCCGGACAGATTCTTTTTATCAAACGACTCAGTTTGAAATCGGTCGTCGTAGACTGGACTATGGGCTATGGACTATTGGGCAGAAAAAAAAGAAGTCAGAGCTTTAGAAAATTTGTAAAATATAAATAGCAAAAAATAGGGTTATCATCAAAATTGATGGTTTATAATTTCAGAATTTTTCTTTCCAGCAGTCCATAGTCCAGTAGCCGTTTTTTCCATAAAACCTAGTCTCCAGCCTCAGGAAAAATATTTTTTTAAAAATGAGCGCTTCTCAGACGACCTCTAATTTATTAACTCTCAACACCGTTTTTAGGTTCACTAATTGCTACAGCAATCAAATCCTCCAGCTCCGCTAGCGAACTTAAGCTTGAAAATTTTTTCCGTAACGGGCGCGCGCCTGGAAAACCTTTGGTGTAGGCCATCAGCCGAGCTCTCATGCCTGCCATCGCTGCAGCCTCATTTCCTTTATAGGCAATTTCTTCCGCGCAATGCCTCCGAAGAAGATTCCATCGGTCTTGGAGACTTGGTTCAAAAATATTTTCATCACCGTTGAGCGCTGATCGAATTTCAGAAAAAATCCATGGGTTCGTCATTGCTGCCCTGCCAATCATCAAGCCTGCAACACCTGTTTTGCACCGATTAAGCGCATCCGTAGCGGAGGCAATATCTCCATTTCCGATGACTGGAATATTCACCGCGGCAACGACACTGGCTATTACTTCCCAATTGGCTTCACCAGAATAACCCTGAGCCCTCGTTCGCCCATGTACGGCAATTCGCTGGATGCCTGCCCCTGCAAGAAGTTGTGCAGTTGTTGTGGCGTTAATCGAAGAGGCATCCCAACCAATACGAATTTTTGCGGTTACCGGAAGTGGTGCTACCGCTTTGACAACAGCCTGAGCAACTTTTTCTAACCTTGGGCAATCACGAAGCAATGATGATCCACCATGACGACAGACCACTTTGTTGACAGGACATCCAAAATTTAGATCGATGAAATCTGGTTGAACCCACTCCACAACAGCTTTTGCAGCCTCTGCTAAACGTTCAGGATCGCCACCAAAGAGTTGTACGCCGAGTGGTCGTTCACATTCTTCAAATGTAAGATAGCCACGCGTTCTTGGATTGCGATGCATAATGCCATCAGCAGAAACGAATTCTGTTGTCAAAACATCAGCTCCTCGTTCTTTGCAAATGCGACGAAAAATAGAATTCGTCACGCCAGCCATCGGGGCGAGGAAGAGCTTCTGCGTGAAGTTTAATGCTTCGGTGGATGTTCTTATTTGATTTAGCAATGGAGAGTGTTAGTAAGGGCCAGGCACCTCTATTCCTGTTTTCAAAATTTCCGCAACTTCATGCTGCACCTCTATTAGATGCTCAAGGCTGAGATGGGGATCAGGAATGATGAATGTTTCGCCAGTTGCAATATGTTCGTAGAGCAGGGTAGAAGGATCTGTTGATGGAAGTGGACGCAGGCACTTTTTCCGCTCAAGCATTAATCCTAAAACATAAGCTGTTTTTAGATGGCTCGGATCGCTGCTTTTCATAAGATGGCGCAACATTCCTTCAGCATCATCGCGAGGGATGGTCTCTGCCACGGGTGGTGGTAATTCGTATTGAGAACGCCATGATGAAAAAGGCACCGGCGCCGAGGCATCATTCTTCCGTTCTTGCCAGGCGGCTTCGCTCAAATCAAGTCGTTGATAACCTTCATCATCATGAAAAAGTAGCGTTTGAAAATAATCGCCTTCAACAAAAGGAAGACCAGTTGCCTGGCAACACTCAGAGCGCGATTTAATATTCCATTCGTGTTGCATAAGCGAAAAACTACGATTTTTTTGAAAATATCCAAGGATGAGTTTTTTTTGCCGGCACTGGTTTTTCCGTCAGCTCTTTAAGTTCTTCATATTCACTGGAGATGTAATTGCGAAGAAGGTAGGCAATGACAATGGCTATATAAAATTGTCCAAAAATCGCCTGGGAAATAACAACTGTCTGAGCGAGATGAGAAATGGGGGTAACATCACCATACCCGACACTCGTCTGTGTTATAAAACTAAAATAAATATAAGGCCAGCTATCCATCATGGAGGATAAACTTTGAGAAGCTTTTGATATCTTATCGTTGATTGTAAATGCCCCTGTTTGGAAATAAGCAATCAAGGCATAGAGTTCTCCATAAATCAGTCCAAAAATAATGTAAGCATTGAGTGCACTGAGGACCTCTGAGGCATTCGTTTTATGAGTCATCATAAGCTCTGCAACGCCATCGACGGCGTAGAGCGCTAAAAAAGAAACAATTCCGATATGGAGGACAACCGAAGAAATGATGGAATGATCTTCTGCACAAAAAAATCCAGCAAGGTAAGAAGCAAATGTTAGTGCTATCGGCACCAGGAGGCAGGAAAAAAGAATCAAAAAAAATTGTTTGATTTTTTTAGTCGCAATAATTTTTCCACTCATTCCGAGCAGAAGAATTGGGATGATTTCCCATTTATTCAGCACTGGTCCAAAAAATAATAGAAAAAAGAGTGTCGCAAATAAAATGAGAGGAGCTTTTTTTAATTTTAAAAAATGAATGGAATTTGAAGACATAATAGGTAGAGCTTGTGCCAATAGAATTGGAACAATCTCTAGTTTAAGTAACTAGTTTAAGTTTAAGTTGTAGTAACATTGCCTTCGGCAATAAATAGGAAAAACTGTTTCATTATAATGTACCAATTTCACAAGAAATGGTGTTTTAGCATGTTTATAAGCATTACTAGATTACATTCAACTTGTTTTTAATAATCGAGTTATAATTGCTAGGACAATCCCTAATTAGCTGCTTAATACTGCCGATTTAAGCAAATAAAATTTTTTTATTTATTTTAAAACTGTATCTTCTACACTCACCCCCCCCTTATGAATTTTCCCTCTACAAAAGCTTGTTCCTTTCTTGCTCTTTTATTCATCAGCATCAGCAATCTCTTAGCTCAAAATACTAGGTTGGTTACTGTAGCTGATTATGCTACTTTTCTCAATAGAGTAGCCACAAGCGATCCTTGTCATCTTTATCATAGTGCCATGGGATCTGATCCAGCAACGGCATCTATCCTACGTTTAGGAACGCCTGGAAAATATTTTTATGTACCGATTTCAGGTCGTGAAAATTTTCCGATCTATAATACAACTCTGCTTGGTGAAGCGCGTTTTTGTAATTGGATGCAAAACAGACTGCGTGCTGTAGAAGGTGAACAAGAAAATAATACAGAAGATGGGGCTTACAGGCTTAATGAAACAAATAATATTGTTGCAAAAAACTCTGATGCGACCTTTTGGGTTAGTGATGATGTTTTTAATGATCAGAAGCTAGCGGCTTCGACTATTTATTTTTCAATCGCTTGTAATGGTCCACTGGAGCTTACCTTTTCTGCTACTGATGCTAGCAACGAAACATCTTATAAAACAAACTACGAAGTTGCAGGCTCTATTCTAGCAATAATTCTTGCAGAAGAGGGCCTTCGTTTTGCCTATAGAGAGAACATTAATCCTATCAATGAGAATCCTAATAATCGAATAGGAGAGCAGCCAACGACTCCATCACCTATTCATAGGTCATTAATCCCATTTAGAGAACAAACCGAAGAAAGACTACCATCACCTGATACGAGACAATTAGAAGAAGAAGCTTCTCTTAGTATCACCTCTGGGACCCCTTTAAATTCTACACTTCCTCCCTCTCTTGGTGATGAAGTTGATCCATCATCTCTAGAAGGAAAAGAAGAACTAGCATCCGATCAAAAAACTTCAATTGATGATTGGATCCGGTCATTTCAAGAGATACGCAGCGATCTCTTAGCAAAGGTCAATGCTATTTCTCCTGAAGATCCTGAGCGTCTTAGTAAAAAGGAAGCCTTTTATGCAGAAGCTTATACCCAAGCTAAAGAGCTTATAGAAAAGATACATGGAGTGATGAGTGAGGATCCTAGTTTACAAAATGAGGAAAATGCTAAGTTCCTAGCTTATGCCACCATTCAAACTATCAAGACGGCTTCTAACACTCTTTCTTTACAAAATACTTCTCAGCATGATCATGAAGATGTTGTTCTTGCCAAGAAGATCGCTAAGAATGCCATAGAAAATCTTGAAGAAATGAGGGGTGTTCTAGATCCTAATAAGACGGAGCCTCGTGGCATACCATGGGCTCTCTTAACCAGCCAAAGAAATAAAGTTATTCGTGATTCAGAAATTGCTCTTGAATCTATTCTGAAGTCTAACAGAGAGCTTTCTAAAAGAAAATTTGACCGTCCGCGCCCAAAAAATTTATTAGACACCTCTGTATCAGAAAAATCAAAACAAGCTAACTCTTATCACAAGGATTGTTTACGTCGTTCTAGAGAGATGAGGCGTCAAAATCCTCTTTCATCTTCAGAAAAAGCAACGAAACAAACTATTCTTGAAATCTTAAGATTGACTCAAGAAGCTGTAGAAGCGACCGATAGCCTACAATCAGTAGTCGCTTTAAGAAATAACGAGCAAGAAATAAAGGCTAAGAAAAGCTCTGCCTTCAGCGTTAACAAAAGAAAAACAAAAAAGGTAGCTACTTAGAGCCTGTCCAAAAAAATGATTTTTTTTGGACAGACTTAGGTTTACAGGTTACAGGGGTACAGACTAGCAGGTGAAATTAGGTCTTCGACGAAAAAGATAAAGCAGCAAAACGGATCT
>JBIRBD010000133.1:0-5622 GCA_044326465.1 Chthoniobacterales bacterium | reverse complement strand
CCCAATGCCGTCAACTTAAGGAATTAAGTTAACGGCAAGGGGTTCAGTCTACAGGTTGAATAGGCCTGCGGCAAAAAGAAGAGAATATGTTCAACTCATTTTCTCTTAAGTTAATGGCATTGCGGTTAACATGTAAAAAAATATAAGTAAGAAAAATGTTTTAATCGGAGGCTCTAATCTCGATAGTATCGAATATGTGCAGAGCTTCAGATTTCTAAAAACTTTTAGTTTCTTATTTCTTTTTATCCCTTCTATTATTCTTCTGAATTCCTTTTTTTTCTATGTCTACTAAATCTCCGAAATCTCACTCCAAAATTGTTATCATCGATTTTGGTTCGCAATACACACAGGTGATCGCACGACGTGTGAGAGAGAGTCATGTTTTTTCAGAAATTCTGCCCCACACAACGAAGGCTTCAGCCCTTGCAAAAGATCCAAATATTTGTGGCATTATTTTTTCAGGCGGTCCCGCGAGTGTTTATGCTGTCAAGGCGCCTGCAATTGATAAAAAGTTTTACCAACTAGGTGTTCCTATTCTTGGTATTTGCTATGGAATGCAACTCATTGCTCATGATCTTGGCGGTCGTGTGGCCCGTTCCACGCATCGCGAATATGGGCAGGGGGAGTTGACTGTGAAAATAGACTGCCCGCTTTTTAAAAAGCTAACCAAAAAACTCGACGTCTGGAACAGCCATGGCGATCGCATCGAAAAATTACCAAAAGGATTTGTTGCGCTTGGTTGGACGGAAAACTCTCCGAATGCCGTTATTGGTGACCTAAAACGTAGTATTTATGGACTTCAGTTTCATCCTGAAGTGGCCCATACGCAGAAAGGGAAAGAGATTTTAGAAAATTTTCTTTTTGAAATTTGTCGCTGTTCGCCCGATTGGACGATGGAATCATTCATTGAAAAAACCTGCCAAGAAATTCGCAAACAAGTCGGAGGTGGGCGCGTGATCTTAGGCCTCAGCGGTGGTGTTGATTCCTCCGTTGCTGCGGCCCTCATTCATAGAGCCATTGGTGATCAGCTGACGTGTATTTTTGTCGACAATGGATTGTTGCGTGCAGGCGAATGCAAAAATGTAAAAGCTCTTTTTGAGCGTAATTTTAAGATCCGTTTAAAAGTTGTTCGCGCAGAGAAGCGCTTTTTATCAAAGCTTAAAGGCATCAGCGATCCGGAGAAAAAACGGAAAATCATTGGCAAAGAATTTATTCATGTCTTCGAAGAAGCCGCTGTTGAATTGCAACGTTCATCTAAAAAAACAGCTTATCCTTTTAAATTTCTTGCGCAGGGAACGCTCTATCCCGATGTTATTGAGAGCGTGCCCATCGATGGCAATCCTGCTTCGTTAATCAAGAGTCATCACAATGTTGGCGGACTTCCCAAGGATATGAAGTTTGAGCTCGTTGAGCCATTGCGGCAGCTTTTCAAAGATGAAGTACGTGATGTTGGTCGTGAATTAGGCCTTCCTCGTGAGGTTGTTGATCGGCAGCCATTTCCTGGACCAGGGCTTGCTGTGCGTATCATCAGTCCGATTACGAGCAAACGACTCAAAATCCTGCGTGCAGCCGATAGTATTGTTATCGAAGAAATGAGAGCTTCTGGCTGGTATTATAAAGTTTGGCAATCATTTGCTGTATTGCTTCCTGTGCAATCGGTCGGCGTCATGGGAGATGAGCGGACGTATGATTGCACCGTTGCACTGCGGATCGTGGAAAGTCAAGATGGAATGACCGCCAATTGGGTGCGTGTTCCTTATGACTTGCTCGCAAAAATTTCTAGTCGGATTATCAACGAGGTCAAAGGCGTCAACCGTTGTGTGTATGATGTGTCGAGTAAGCCTCCGGCTACTATTGAATGGGAGTAAAAAACAGGCTTTTATGTTCTGCTGAGGCAGCGAAGAGCTTCGTCGCACGGTACGTCATTCCCGCGAAGGCGGGAATCGCAGTATTGAGTACCAGTCCGTACACTCAACTCTGCTGCGCGCCGTCGGCTCCTTGCTCTTCATCAGCCTCAGCGAGCCTAAAAGCCTGTTTTATAGATGCTGTGAGTTTTTTTAATTTCTTAAAATATATTCAGTATGAAAATAAAAAGAGCCATTTATCCAGGTAGTTTTGATCCGGTAACCAATGGTCATCTTGATCTTATTCATCGTGCGTTGGGAATTTTTGATGAGGTTATCGTTGCTGTTGCGACGAACAGTGCAAAGAAGCCGCTTTTTTCTACACAGAAACGCATGGCCTTACTACGTGCAAGCCTCGAGGATCAGCCTGGACTAACAATCGAATCGCTCGATGGCCTTCTTGTGCAGTTTGCAAAAAAACGCGAGGCTTTTGTTTTAATTCGTGGTTTGCGCGCTGTTTCCGATTTTGAATTTGAATTTCAGATGGCCTTAACGAATCGTCGCCTAGAACCAAAGATCGAAACAATTTTCTTAGCACCTCGCGAAGACTGTATTTTCCTAAGCTCACGGATCGTCAAAGAAGTGGCCTTGCTCGGCGGTGATGTGACTGCCTTTGTTCCGGCAGGGGTAGTGACAGCGTTAAGAGAAATACTGACTAACTAATCCGCAGTGAGTTTAGGTTGATGGCAGGCTGTGTATTACCACTGAAGTCTAATAGCTCTTGGAGGAGGAGGCAAAGAGTCTTATTGCTTGTAAGATCATGTATGTCAAATTTTAATAGAAATTTGATAATCTGCTAAACCTTAAATCTCTTGAAAAAGCCAACCAAATTTTTATTAGCTTCTCTACTTCCTTGTATCTTTGCTGTATCCTCCTTCGCTCAAAGTACTACGGAAGAGAAGCAGGTGACTCACGTCACGGCGGCTCAGTATTGTGACTTTTTAAATCATGCCGCCATCAGCGATCCTCATCACCTTTATGATGAGGCAATGATTGCTGATCCGCTGACAGCTTGTATCAAGCGCTTAGGTCTTCCTGGGAGTTATCACTACGAAGTGTTAGAAGGTCGAGAAAGCGCTCTCATTAATTATGTTAGTTCGTTTAATGAGGCACGCTATTGTAATTGGCTTCAAAATTGCAAGCAGGATGGAGAGCAAGGTTTTAACAGCACAGAGGAGGGGGTGTATGATTTAAATGGAATTAATGAAGTCGCAGCTGATGGAAAAATTTCAAAAAATAAGGACGCAAAATATTTTATTTGTGATGACAAAGAAAATAATGATCCTTTGCTGAAGTTTAGTCAGAGAGGCTTTCATATTGTTGCTCCAGGAACTGCAACATTGATGTTAGCTGCAGCTTCAACAACGGAAGAATCTTCCAACTCTTATTGGAGCGATGCAGCTGGAGTAGCAGGTTTTATTGGGCTGGTCGCTTTTGGTTCAGCAGGGATGTTAGAAGAAGGTCATGCTGCTGGATTAGCATCACCAACAGAGCAGCGTTTTTTAACACTCAATGACTTTCGGTCTGCTGCTGAGGCTCATCCAACGGTATCACGTTTTATTATTAAAAAAGAAGGTGGCATTACTTCCATCGTGCCCCAAGAGGCAGATCCTAGTACCAGAGTTGATAATAGAAATCAAAATATAGAAATAACTCGCGCCCTGAGCGCTGCTATTGAGAAAGATCATTCTCTAGAAATAGCTGAAAGAATCATTCCTTCAAATAACAATACTCCACCGGATTTAAAGCTACATAAAATTTTTAATGAACTAAATCAATTATTGAATAGAAAAGCTCGTATAGCCGCTTCTAAAAATAAAATAAAAAAAATAGACGAAGCGATTAGAGAAGCTGAATCTAAAGAAGTAGTTAATATTACATCAAATGAAGTAAATAAAATAGAGACCATATCAACTAAAAAAATTAGAATGCCTCAATCTATTGTTATAGAGATTAATAGGATTATAAATTTTTTGCCTAAGCCTTTCATTCAAGACGCCATAATTAAGGCTGCTAAACAAAATTTTCTAACTGCTTGGCATAATTGCTGGTTGGATGATCCTCGTTGTATTGAGCCCATAAATGGTAGCATAAAGCATGCTTTTGACATTGCAGATGTTGTGCTTTTATATTACGGACGTGATTTTAACCTTGGTTCCATTTTCTGTAATGCATGGTATAATTGGGCCGTTTTAGATGCAGAAAAAACGTTGGAAAAAGCTAAAAATAGAGTTAATGCTATCAAACGTGTAGATGAATTTTATTCTCTATCTGATTATAATTTATATAAAATAATTAAAAAATATGCAGAAAGAGAACTAGATACTGCTACTACGTTTTATTCAGCCATAGAAAAAGCAAATGATGTTCAAAATGATCGTTGTAATTTTGAACTAGATGGTCAACATGAAAACATAGAGCTTGGAAATAGGATTTCTAATAAATCTGAAAGCGCTGAAAAAAATTTAGTTAATACCTTTTTTCCAAGATTAGTAGAAGCTATTCGAACTGCCAGAATTACTAGAGCGCTTTTAATGGCTACGGCAGCTGAAATAGAACATCTCGAAAATAAAGGGCTCGTAGAAATTGCAAGGCAAGCAGTATCTTATGCAAAACATGCTCAAATTGCTAAAGAAAAGGAAATTGAAGCATTTCAAACTGCTAAAGTCTCTAATTATAATCACTCTGAAATGAGTCTCATGTTAAATAGAGGCCAGCATGAAAGAAGCGAAATAATAGTAGCGGCAGGTGAAAATTTGGATGATGAAAAAAGTTACAATAAAAATTTTATTAGTAATTTTGATGCCTATTTAAAACTACTTGATAATGAATATAAAAAAAATAAAGACGAAAAAAGTAACTTTTTAGAGGTTCTTCGCTACAACATTATGGTAGGACATATTTTCTTAGATTGGGCTAGAGATAAAGCCAATTTAAAAATCAGTGAAGAACAAAATTTTTCTCAACGATATATAACTCATTTTAATTGGGCTTTAGCTGATAAAGATGCTAAAGATGCAGAACAAGCTTTGAATAATAAAGTTGAAGAAATTAGAAAAATTACCGAAGCCAAAATTGGAGATCTTTACTTTTAATTCTGTGAATTAACAAATTACAGAACGACTATGCCTTCCATTATTCATGATCAACATTATCAAGTTTATTATGAAGGAGGTTATCAAGATCTCGTTCAACGTAAAAGAGCTCTTCGGTGGCCTAGACTGACGTCTGAGTAAAGGGAGGCAGAATTTCTTCAACTTGAAATTGGGAAATTAAACATCCAGAGAGCAAAAACTATTCTGCGTGCACAAGATCTACGCAAGAAAGCAACAGATTTTTGGGATAGTTCATCTTCTCAGGCCTTTAATTTGAGTAAAAGTGCTGATTTATTAGAGGAAGCTGCTCATAACCTTGAACTAAAAACGTGAATGGAAATGAAAAATTTGACGCAATATAGTCGGACTGAAGCTGTTCGTTCTAAAGCCTCACTAACCGTGCAGGTTAGCCTCGGCTTCATAACAACTAAGCTTCCGATCCAACTCCTTACGCCAACTTTCTCATTTTCATTCACGTTTTTAGGTTGAAAAAGCCTCCACATCCATGAGTACAAGGTAGTTAAAATTGGCTAACCTTTGGGAAAAAGGTGCTGCACAAAAAGAAATTCTTTCCAATCATTACACGCAAGCAGCGCAAGTCTATGCAACCGGAGATGAGGCTG
>JBIRBD010000206.1:0-1887 GCA_044326465.1 Chthoniobacterales bacterium | reverse complement strand
GGGTTCAGGTGACAGGGGTTCAGGTGACAGGGGTTCAGGTGGCAGGGGTTCAGGTGACAGGTTACAGGCTAAAGAAAATTTTCTTCAACGATGAACTAAAAAGGAGATATTTTATACACCCAAATTTAATTGACTTACAAAATATACTTTCGTTCACCGATTAAAATCCAGCCTTCACAGCCTCCAGCCTTAGTAGGTGACAGGGGTTCACGGATGGCATGAAAATCCGGAGTGAAACTCCGAGTTTTCGTGGTTACTGTGAAGCGTGATTTTTAGAAAAACAGCGCTAAAAGACCTTGAAGGTCGGTTTTCTTATTTTCCGATTGTGGCTTGGTCCGCGCCAAGTTGGAAAAACAACCCTTGCGCGAGAGCTAATGAAAAAATGGAAGAGTGGGCCAGTAACACATTTTGACTTGGAGGATCCTGATGATCTTGCTCGGCTAGCTGATCCAACATTTGTTTTAAAATCTCTGGTAGGCTTAGTTGTAATTGATGAGATTCAAATACGCCCAGAACTTTTTCCACTTCTCAGAGTATTGGCTGATCGGCCCAAAGTGCCTGCACGCTTTTTAATTCTTGGAAGTGCAGCTCCTGTGTTGATTAACAACTCTTCAGAAACACTGGCCGGAAGGGTTTCTTTCTTTGAATTGGATGGCTTATCACTTGCAGAGATTAGTCAACCAGCGGAGAAGAAAAAAAATATCTCTCTTCCTCAGCGATGGATACGAGGTGGTTTTCCACGATCATTATTAGCCAAAAATGAAGCCTTAAGTCGGCAATGGAGAGAGTCCTTTATTAAAATAAAAGACGACTTGGTTTTGAATTTAAACTTACCAATTCGCCAACGGTGACTGCTTCGGTGAAATCTGCGATAGAATCACTCCATCTCGATGCTCTTTATGTGATTTGTTATGGAGAGAGGAAGCCATGGCCACTTGCTGAAAAAATTTCAGCCGTGCCGGCGATGTGCTTAACCAATAAAAAATGGAAACCTTAGAATCTATACTCGTCACGAATGAAAATTAGGGTTTTCTACTTGCTTCTATTGCCTCTGGCAGCGTTGCCCTCGCTTACGTTATGCCTTGCATAGCGTCTCGCTCGGGGCGCCTCTCCAGAGTCAATAGCTTCAGCGCAGAAAAATCCTAATTTTGATTCGTGACGAGTATACCTCCACAAAATCAAAAAGACCTGCTACATCTGTAGCGTTCCATCAAGATTTTCTCTAATTTTGGTAGGTTCTTCTAAAATATCCAAAATTTTTGTAGCACAATAAATTTTATCTCTTTTTTGCTGAGATAATTGTGTGATAATTTTTAAATTTTCAAGTTTTGCAATAGCACGTTGCGCTGTTGTGAAAGCAACACCAAGATTTTCCGCTATTTTTTTAGTGGTAAAAAATGGATTTACAGCAAGATGTTTTACAATCATGAGCGCTTTATTTTCTGATGGACCGCTGACTTCCATTTGCCAACTTGTAATCAACGCATTCATTCGTTCAGCTCGTGATAAAACATCCAGCGATTGTACAGCGACTCCATTTAAAAAATAAGAAAACCAATCATGCCATGTTCCCTTACTGCTGACGTTGTAAAGCTGTCGATAATAGTCATCGCGTGTTGCTTCAAAAAAAGCACTCAAGTACAAAAGGGGGGAAGTCAGTAATTTTCTTTCGACTAAAAGTAAGGTTATGAGTAGGCGCCCAATGCGCCCATTACCATCAAGAAAGGGATGAATCGCTTCGAACTGATAATCCTAAAAACGGCAATGGCTCGTTATAAATTAGCGCAATATGCTCAGCCTCAAAATGATTTTTCAACCGGCTCACGTACCTTCCAGGTATGCTTCGCCGTTTTAAAAATCATTTTTAGACCAAGCCCTTACGCTAAT
>JBIRBD010000007.1:0-29825 GCA_044326465.1 Chthoniobacterales bacterium | reverse complement strand
GGGATAATGCTGGTGACGGAAAACTATGGGCAGCAAAACAACTGGAAAAGGCGATAGAAGCCGAAGCGGCCAACAATCCTGCGCTAGCTCAGGCATGGCGGGAAGCAGCAGCAGAAAACCAGAAAAGCTCTGAATATTTTCTCAAAGCAGGAGAGGCTAAGGCGATAGGCACGCCTGAGAAAACAAACGAAGGCAATTCCTGGGATAATGCTGGTCTTGGAAAACTACGGGCAGCAAAACAACTGGAAAAGGCGATAGAAGCCGAAGCGGCCAACAATCCTACGCTAGCTCAGGCGTGGCGAAGAGCAGCAGGATCAAATCGTCAAGCATCTGACTATTGGATTAGCGCAACTCGAGAACGTGCAAGAGGAAATAATGAAGGCCCTACTGGAGCAGCATATTGGGATAGAGAGGCTCTAAAAAAATACAATGAAGCAAAGGCATTAGCTGATGAGATCGAAAGCGGAAGGAAGTAAAAAGGGCAGTCTTATTTTCGATTTTAGTCATTTTTAATTCATACTGCACATGCTCTAGTTGGTTGCAGCAGTTGGTGTAGCCTTAGCATCGTTGAGACGTTTTAAATATTTTTGAGGATCTTTGTTAAAATCCTTGATGCAATCTTTGCAACAAAAACGAACTTCAGTCCCTTCATAATTAAGCGTAGGAGGAGGTCCCATTTGACCAAGCTTGTCGCCGGAGACGACGCAAATAGTAAGTGGGTAGTTAGCGCTTGTTGAATTTGTAGGGGCGTTCGTGGAAGCACTATCAGCCATGAGTCTAGAAGTGAGAATAATTAAGCTCCCAATGAGAGAGAGGAAAAAGAAACTATTAATAAGTAATCGCATGGTTGACTTCATTTTTTTTAAGAGTTGATAGTTTTCTAACAAGCAGGACTCTAAATTTTTTTCCTGTTTTTACAAGTTATGTCTTGTGATTTATCCCGAGTAGCGAAGACTACTCAGATGAAAATTTTCAATCGCATTCCGGAACATTGGATTCCTTTTCTTAGCTTGTTAGGAGCTGTTCTCGGCTGGGGATGGGCCTGGGTTGGAATTCGCGGTGCTGTTCAGTATTATGGACCAGGAGAGTTAGCCTTAGGCCGTTATTGCGTGGCCTCAATGGTGCTTTTTCCTCTTTGGATTAAACGGGGCAGACGCTTGCCAGCAGGACGCGATATTTTAACAATCATCATTATGGGAATCACGGGATTTTCCATTTATAATTTTTTTATCAATACTGGTGAACAAACCATCACTGCTGGCACCACCTCACTCATCGGTTGCTCGCTTCCTATTTTAACGACGCTAGGAGCCTGGTTATTTTTTAAAGAAAAACTGACCCTTAGCGCTTGGATCGGTATTATGGCTGCTTTTGCAGGTGTCATGATCACCGCATTAGGTGCGCATGGAGGGTTGCATTTTTCTTACGGCGCGTTGCTCATTTTACTCGCCATGATATCAGCTGCTGTGTACGGCCTTCTTACAAAAAAAATGGTAACACGCTATAGCCCACTTGAGATTACAACGTGGTCGATATGGGCTGGTACGATCGCTCTGATTCCCTTAGGTCATGGCCTTTGCATGGCCGTCACGGTGGTTCCATGGCAAGCAACGGCAAATATGATTTTGTTGGGAATTCTACCAGGCGCTATTTCCTATGCACTTTATTCTTTTGCGATTGCTCACTTGCGCATGGCCTCTGTTTCTAGCTTTGTCTTTTTGATGCCGGTGACAGCCATTATTTTAGGATGGTTCTTGCTTGGAGAACTTCCATCCTGGCTCTCACTTATCGGTGGCGCAATCACGCTTGGTGGCGCTTATTTAGTCAATGCCCAGAAGAAAACAAAAAGTTAAACTTCCACAGGATCTCCAAACTCAATCTGCAAATGCCGTGCTAAGCGCACGAGCTCGGGAGCTGGATGTTTTTTGTAACCGATCACTTTTTCTAGATCGATAAAAGTTACGCGGCTCCGCGTCAAGGCTGTCATACTGCCACTCTCTGCTTGTAGAAGTCCCATCACGGCGAGCTCTCCAAAACGAGCACCCAGGATGCGATCAAAATGTGTTGGGCTACCACCGCGCTGAACGTGGCCCAAAACAGTTTTCCTAATTTCTTGGTCAAAGCCTTCGCTTCCTTGTTCTTCGAGCATGCGTGCAATAAAAGAATCGGCGTCAGAAACACCTTCTGCTAGTACGATAATTGAATTATCGCGAGCTTGTTCAAAGCGCGAGCGGAGCAGATTGACAATACGAGGTATGTTATGAGCAAACTCTGGAATCACCGCTACTTCAGCACCGCAGCTGATCGCTGTGCTCAGCGCTAAATATCCGGAGTTGCGTCCCATGACCTCGATTAAAAAACAACGGCGGTGAGAACGTGCTGTATCACGAATGCGATCAATGAGTTGCATGATGGTATTAGCTGCCGTATCGACACCAATAGCCATTTCAGTACCAACAATATCATTATCAATACTGGCGGGAATGCCGATGATAGGAAAGCCACGCTCATGTAATTTTAACGCGCCAGTAAGGGATCCGTCACCTCCAATAACAATAAGCCCTTGAATACCAAGTTCTATCAGGCGGCGTTTTGCTTCATCAATGCCCGATGGTTCATAAAATCGTTTGCAACGACTCGACTGTAAGATGGTGCCGCCGCGATCCAACATTCCAGAAAGAATACGCCCTGTTAATGGCTCAATCATCCCTTCAAAAATACCATCATATCCATTATTGATGCCAATGACCTGACATCCACTTTCCAAAGCCGTACGAACAACCGAACGAATGGCAGGATTCATACCTGGTGCATCGCCTCCAGAGGTGAGAACAGCAATTTTTTTTAACATAATAGAGAGAAGAGGAAAGTTGAAAAAAATTGAAACTATTTTGAACGTTTCAGCAATTAGGGGGTCTAAGTTTATGTAGAGAGTTTATTATTTTACGGGTCACTGCGATTTGTTTTTTGGTTTTTTCAAGTCGACTAACAGTGGCCCGTTCTCTTTTTATACCATTCGCGTGGGAGTTTTAGGCTTTTTTACGATGGATTTTTTGTTGTCAGCAAGTCCCGCCTTTGCGGGAATGACGTCAAGGATCGAAGCGCTATGCAAGCATAACGCAAGATCCGAGAACGCAGCTGAAAACAGAAAGGAGAAGTAACAAGGCCTAAAAATCAAACGCGAATGGTATAGCTTGGTCAAGAAAAATAGATGCTTGGAAAAAAAGTTGAAACTATTTTGAACGTTTCAGCAACTAGGCGGTCTAAGTTTATGTAGAGAGTTTATTATTTTACGGGTCACTGCGATTTGTTTTTTGGTTTTTTCAAGTCGATCAACAGTGGCCCGTTTTTTTTCTTGTTTAGGTTTAAGTCTCCGTTCCGTTTTTTGCTTTATAGTTCGCAAAATTGTTTCGAGCGGTTTTATCCTCCTTCAACAGCTCTTTGATACGGGCCTCAAGTGTTTTCCATTGTTTATTACCTGGAGCGCCAGTGCAATTTGCTTGCACAGTGTCATTTCCACTATTGAGCGAAATAGCGAGAAGCAGGCGTTGTTCTTCTATTGTGAGTCTTTTTCCTGGTTCGAAGAGCGTTAGGTTTGTTTCTTCTGCAGAAGTCTCTTCTGGAGCAGAACCTGTTACCATCGTAGGTCGCCCACTCAAAGGATCTGATTCTTTTTTTATTAGTCCTATTACTTGCTCATGAAGGGAAATAGCTAAGAATTTAGTCTCTTCAATCAAACGAGCGGTCCGATCTTTTCCGCTTTTGCAATGAATCATCGGGCATATACCTAATTTAAAACAGAGTAGATTCAATCGCGCTGTAAAGCCATAATTATCATCCTCCTGCGGGCTGTAGATCGTACCATCCTCGACCATTTTATGAAGTTGTTCGCTGAGTAACAGAATAGTTTTCTTTTCTATTTCTAGTTTTTTAATTTCTAAGGGATCGGCGTTTTCTTTTTTGAGACGAGCTATGCCTGAATCTAGGGATGCTATTTTAGAGCCAACCTCTGGTCCAAGATTTTGAAGTGATTCTGCATTTTCCTCGCCATTTCTTACACCCGTTAGACCCTGAATTGTGGGATCTAACAACGCTACGCCAAAATTAAAAGCGAGTATCTTGGGCTTGACCCAAATTGTTTTTTCTCTGCCACCTTCATCCGTGTATTTGATCTCTCTTGGTTCATTGCTCGCGATCTTTAGAAAAGCAAATTGATCATCTTGCATGCCACCTTCTTGTCCCTTGTCTTTGAGTGATCCTATTGCGCTAGAAAGAAGTCCAATATCAGCAATGGTTAGTTCAATAATAGGGTCGTCGCCAGCTGCTTTAGCATTCGCTTGCCCTGGCAAAAGCCCTTTGCTGTGAAGCGCTAGGAGAAGATTTTCATTAAAGCGCGTATCTGCTGCAGCTTGACGCTCTTCTCTATTTTTAATTTTAGGCGTCGTGTAGACACCTGATCTAATTCCGCTGTAGAGAAGAGTCTCATCTCCTGCTTTCAAGGTATCTAGTGATGCATTAACAGAATGGTCCCTATTCGCATCATCTTTAGAACTGACAACTTTAATATCATCAGCTTCATAAGATTGCTTTAAGCAGTCAATCGCCGATGCTCCAGTAATCTCCGTGGTGTAACTCTGAGTTAAGCCGTTATCTTCTGTTGGTTCGACACTCCGCGTAGTAGAAGGGTTTCCACTAGTATTGAGAGACTGAATCGCAACGGCCTTTTTTTCAGCTTTTGGCAGCTTGAATGTAGCATCTGGTGGTGTCTGATAGAGTGTGTCTCTATGCGTCGGGTCAGCACTGTAATCGTTTAATTCTAAGTCTACTAAATCTTTTGGTCTCTCAATCATTACTTCTCTATTCGTTAGCCCAATGCCACCATCTCCTCCTTGATCTTCTAAGTGGGTCTCAGGCCCAACGCTACTGAGTAAAGAATACATCGCGGTCGTAATGCTAAAACCACGTATGGCTGCAAGCGCACTCATGAATTTTTCCTTCAGAGATCCAAAGCAACCTGAAGATTTTCCTGCTGTATGATCAGTTTTTACGCCAACATTATGCGTTGAGAGAGGCTTTGTGTCTTTTGTTACGCTTGGAGGATTATTAGGAGAATTTTCATCAGCATAGAATGGGCTTGCGGCACCTATTAAAGGCGTAGATTTTATTTCAGTCATAATAACAAATATGTTTGTCTAAAAATTTTACGCACCTTACTTAAGCAAACATCTTCCCTATCATTGACTCAACTTTTCTCGTAGTGCTGGCTTCCTCCGAAGCATCACTGCCAAGAAGCTTGCCCCAATGAGTAGCAACTTCGGCCAGGTTGACGATGGCAGATCCGAGCTCTTCGCCAGTGAGTAAAACACCATCAGTGTCGTAGAGGCCCACTGCTTTGGCAATAATAACGACGCCTGTGGTTCGTTCCATGCTAAGGGTAGCTCCTCGCGTTCCTGACCAAAAAAGATTCGCCTCTAGCAGCCGCTCAACGATGTCATAGCGATTTCTCTCGGGCAAGGTCCCGATTTGGTGGTGTAAGATGAGCTCGCTATTTTCTTCATTTAGTGTCACCGCAATTTCTATTTCGCCATCGAGCACGAGGAGACACGTATCATCATCCGTATCGAATTCGAGCTGGTCAAAACCGAGGATTTTGCCCAATGATTCTAGAATTGTTTCTGCTTGGTTTTGAAAATTTGGATTCATGGAAAAAGAGTTTAGAAGTTTTATTGCTCTTGTCCAAGATAGATTTTCCGTCACCTTTTCCCGATTTATACCATTCGCGTGCGAGTTTTAGCCCTACAATCTACTTTTATTTATAATGAAACGACTACTTCCTTGGTTTCTCTCGCTTCTAACTGGCGTCGCCATGGTTGTCGGATTTCCTCCGTATGAGGTTGCGTGGCTTTCATGGATGCCCTGCATTGCCTTTACCCCCCTCATCTATGCCCTTTTATTCTTGCCGTTGCCAACATCGCAGGGAAAACGAGCCTGCGTGGCTTTTTTGCTCGGGTTTTTTGCTGGGGCAATTTTTTTTCTGCTCACACTAGAATGGATTACTTCGGTTGCCTGGGAAGGTTTGGTGACGCTCCCCTTTTATTTAGCAATCTACTCAGGACTCTGGTCGCTTTTTGTGGTGATGGTGGTGAGACCTTGGATGAAATTAAAATACTCCTCCTCTTTGAGAAATCTTTTGGTTGCCGTTTTTTCTGCCGCTGCCTGGACCGGCTTAGAATGGTTGAGGGGGACCTTGTTCACGGGATTTGGGTGGAATTCTTTCGGCGTGGCTTTCCATCATAATATTCCGCTGCTGCAAATTTGTGACATTACCGGTGTTGGGGGGCTCTCTTTTCTCGGCGTGATGACAGGCAGTATTACGGCGATAGCAGTGGAGCGATTTTTTTTAAAAATAAAATCGGTTGCATCGCAACAGCAATTAAGCCCCATTCTACGACCTCTGCGACCGCATGCAGATGTAGCCTTGACGTTATTATTAATGGTCGGGGTCATGAGTTATGGAATTCGAGAGATGTTTCTTCCCTCGCCTCCGCAAGAGCAGCTCACAATTGCTGCGGTGCAGGGAAATATTGTGCAAAACCATAAATGGGACCGTGCTTTTGAAGCAGAAATTATGGCGACGTATGTGCGCGAATCAGAGATTGCTGCAGCCCTGCATCCTGACCTCATTCTTTGGCCTGAGGCTGCCACGCCAGAGCCTTTGTTACTGAACCAATCTATTTTTCGTCAAGTCCAACAGCTGGCAGAAAAAAGTGGCTCTGATTTTTTAATCGGCTCGCTCCACTATGAAGAAAATCCAGCGCGCGATTATAATACGGCTATTCTTCTGACAAAACGGGCTTCCGCAGTTGACTACTATGCCAAGACGCATTTGGTGGCTTTTGGTGAGTATATTCCTTTTCGAAAAAGTTTTCCCCTTTTTACCTGGATTGTAGGTGATCGCGTACTGGGTGATTTTAATGCAGGTCCAGGACCAAAATTATTGGAGCTTTCGGTCAAACCAATCAAGTTGGCATCGCTTCTTTGTTTTGAAGATACGCTTGGCGATCTTGTCAGACGCTTTGCGCAACTTGGCGCGCAAGCGCTTGTCACATTGACCAATGATGGTTGGTTTGGCCATACAGCCGCCTCACAGCAGCATCTGGTGAATGCTCTCTTTCGTTGTGCAGAAACAAAACTTCCTTTAATTCGTGTTGCCAATACCGGTGTCACTTGCGTGGTTAATCGTTTTGGCAGTGTTGTTGAAACACTTCATTCGCCGGATGGATCAACTTTTTTAGAAGGCCTCTTGTCGACAAAATGTGATGTGCCAGAACATCCACAGCCAACTTTTTATGTAAGGCATGGTGATCTTTTTGCAGAGGCTTGTCTTGTGTTAAGCCTGATTGCAGTGGGGTTGAAATTGATCCGAAGAAAGAAGTAATTTTTTCCAATAAAATGACATACTGCTTGGCTATGAAAACGCTTGGATTTAATTACTGGAAAGAAGAAAGACGATTTTTGGATCGGTTATCTTGACGAATGGCCTGATTACTTGACACAGGGGACTTCGTTTGAAGATCTAAAAATCCATCTTATGGATCTTTTTACAGACCTTTCTTCAGGAATGATTCCTGCTATTTGTCAACATGCCGAATTGCAATTGGCATGAAGCGCAAAGAGCTCATTCAGCGTATTACAAAAGATGGAGCTCTTTTATTTAGTTAGGCATGGAGGGAATCACGAATGGTATATAACGAGATCAATGAATATTTAGCGAAAAGCATTATCAAAAAACTTTCTCGTCCTTCTTAGGATTGAAAGCTCCAACGCGATCATTTCAAGATTGCTTAATTTCATCGTTCTCTATAACCAAGAGCACCGCATTATTTAAAATTAATCCTATGTTAAACCTGTTTAATCCAACGCAACTATTTCAGAATGGCATTTCTTTCGCAGTGATCTGTGGATCGCTTGGCGTCCTTATTGCTCTCGGCCTTATCCGCTCTATTCTCAAAGCTCCTGCAGGCACTGAAAAGATGCGTATCATTGCCGCGGCGATTCAAGAAGGAGCAAAGGCTTATCTTAATCGACAAATTACCGCTGTCGCATTAATAGCAATTGTGATTTTTGCGGTTCTTTTTTATGTCAAAGGTCAAGCTGCATCGATCGGTTTTGTAACCGGAGCAGTTTGTTCGCTTGCTGCAGGTTATGTTGGAATGAGAGTTGCCGTCGTGGCCAATCTTCGCACAGCTGCTGGTGCATTACTCACGCGTCATGCTGCGATGCGCATGGCGTTTAGTGGTGGAGCTGTTACAGGTTTATTAGTGGTTGGCCTCGCATTACTTTCGGTTGGTGGATTTTTTTCTATTGCATACCATCTACTCGGTGAAACCGAAGCGGTCAACAGCCTCATCGGATTAGCTCTGGGAGCGAGTTTGATCAGTGTTTTCGCACGTCTTGGGGGTGGAATTTATACTAAGGCTGCTGATGTTGGCGCTGACCTGGTTGGAAAAATTGAGCAAAATCTCGACGAAGATGATCCCCGTAATCCTGCAACAATTGCTGACAATGTTGGCGACAATGTTGGTGATTGCGCAGGTATGGCCGCAGACGTTTTTGAAACCTACGCTGTGAGTCTTATCGGAGCCGTACTTGTTGGTTCGCTCATGCTTAAAGGCACACCAGCAGCGATCATCTATCCCTTTATTCTTGGAGGAATTTCTGTCATCGGATCGATTTTAGGAATTTTCTTTGTTAATGCGTCGAAGAAAAGTCCTGGCCCAGTGCTCATCACAGCTGTTGTTTTGAGTGCTCTGTTCTCCGCAGTTTTATTTTATCCAGCCACGCAGATGCTCTTCCCAACAGCGATTGAAGCTGCTGGTGTAACGATCACCGCGAGCGGGCTTTATTTTTCTGCACTCATCGGTCTGGTTATGACAGCTGTTGTTGTGTTGATTACTAATTATTTTACCTCCACAAAATATGAGCCAGTACGTCGCATTGCGCGTGCTTCTGAGACTGGTCATGGCACCAACATCATTGCCGGTATTGCTGTTGGAAATCATGCCACGGTCCTTCCTGCGATTTTTATTATCGCTGCAATTTTAGGGAGTTTTCATTTCGCCGGTCTCTACGGTGTTGCCATTGCCGTGATGAGCATGCTCTCACTTTCTGGAATTATTATTTCTCTCGATGCGTTTGGGCCAATCACCGATAACGCTGGTGGTATTGCGGTGATGAGCGAATCACCAAAGTCAGCTCGTGAAATTACTGATGAGCTTGATGCCGTTGGCAACACGATGAAAGCTGTTACCAAAGGCTATGCGATCGCTTCCGCTGGACTTGCCGCCTTGGTGCTTTTTGGTTCCTACGTTGAAGAATTAAAAAATCATATGACTAGTATGGCATCGTTGGATTTTTCTCTATCTGACCCTCGCGTGATCGCTGGTCTTCTCATTGGCGGATTATTGCCCTTTGTTTTCTCAGCCTTCAGTATTGATGCTGTTGGAAAAGCTGCTGGGGCTGTCGTCTTAGAGGTGCGTCGCCAGCTCAAGCTTCATCCTGGTATTCTCACCGGTAAAGATACACCTGAATATGGAACTTGCGTTGATATCGTCACTAAGGCGGCGCTTCGCGAAATGATCATTCCAGCGTTGCTTCCAATTGCGACGGTTGTGGCTGTCGGATTTATTCCATGGCTCGGTGCTGTGGCTCTGGGTGGAGTTTTGGTTGGAACAATTATTACGGGCCTTTTCTTGGCGATCTCGATGACCTCGAGTGGTGGCGCTTGGGACAATGCTAAAAAATTCATCGAAGAGGGAAATCATGGCGGTAAGGGATCTCCTGCTCATGCGGCTGCCGTGACCGGTGATACGGTTGGCGATCCATACAAAGATACCGCTGGACCAGCTATCAATCCGATGATCAAAGTCGTCAACATTGTTGCTATCCTTATCGTTCCTTTGCTGTTTAAATAGAAGGCACCCTAAACTCTACTGGAATTGATGTAGTAGGCCTTCTTGCACGACATCAATTTCAGTGAGTGTACTCGTTTTGCTGCATTAGGCTGCTTCTCTGTAGAGCATTCTCTTTTTGAAAAATTAAACCTAAAAACGGCAATAGCTCGTTATAAATTAGTGCAATATGCTCAGCCTCAAAATAATTTTTCAACCGGCTCACGTACCTTCCAGGTATGCTTCGCCGTTTTAAAAATCATTTTTAGACCAAGTCTTTACACTAATTTATTAACTCCTATCACCGTTTTTAGGTGGCGGGTTAAAGATTCTCAAAAAGGTCAAATTTTCCTGCTACTCTAGAGTGCGGAACGAGTACCAGCTAGTTTTGGGCACCTTCTCAATCTAAAATGTCGCAACCTCTCAACTCCATTAAAGCTGTTGCCGTAGTTGGTAAGGAGTTAGCAATTTCTTGGCACGATGGATCAGAGCAATATTTTTCGTTAAAAAAATTACGACAACATTGCCCCTGCGCCCAATGCATGGGCGAACCCGACCTCATGGGTAAGCTAGAGCCTTTGCAAAATCATTTGCCGTCACAAAAACTAGAAAGTTTTTCACTCAAGTCTTATCAGTTTGTTGGTGGTTACGCTTTGCAGTTTTTCTGGATGGATGGACATAATAGCGGAATCTATTCGTATCAGTATTTGAGAGCGTTAAACCTATTATAACGCTCTTAGTAGCGCTAATTAGAGCTTGTCCTAGCAATTATAACTTAATTATTAAAAACAAGTTGAATGTAATCTAGTAATGCTTATAAGAATGCTAAAACACCATTTCTTGTGAAATTGGTACATTATAATGAAACAGTTTTTCCTATTTATTGCCGACGGCGATGTTACTACAACTTAAACTTAAACTAGTTACTTAAACTAGAGTTTGTTCCAATTCTATTGGGACAAACTCTAATTATCACTCATGACGCATGACTCCTTACCCTTTACTCGTCACAGCCCTGTTTTTCAGCGTCGCTGGGTTATTTTCGTGCTTGGATTATTAAGCGCATTAAGTCCTTTTTCGACCGATCTTTATTTACCTGCGTTTCCTCAAATAGCTCAAAGCTTGCAGACAACAACAGGAAGTCTCTCTCTGACGCTTTCAAGTTATTTTCTAGGGGTTGCTTTTGGCCAGATGTTTTATGGGCCGTTACTTGATCGTTTTGGTCGTAAAAAGCCGTTGTATATTGGATTGGGTCTCTATGTGCTAGCATCACTGGCATGTATTTTTACACGGACGCTTTATGGTCTTATTGCGTGGCGTTTTATCACTGCTGTTGGGGGCTGCGTGACAAGTGTGGTTGCTGTGGCAATAGTGCGTGATCTCTTTACGATGCGCGAAAGTTCTAAAATTTTTTCACAGCTAACATTAGTTGTTGGCGTTTCACCGCTACTTGCTCCGATCATTGGTAGTACTGTAGCTATTGTAATTGGTTGGCAAGCCGTCTTTTTAATTTTAATAATCATTGCCTGTGGCATGATAGTGGCTTCAGTAACCGTGCTTCCAGAAACACATCTGCCGGATAAAACCGTTCTTTTGAGTCCTGCGCCTATCTTGCGCAGCTACTGGGAGGTTTCACAAAACCCACAATTTTACACGTATGCCTTTGCTGGCGGAGTTTCTTTTGCTGGGCTTTTTGTTTATATTGCAGCCTCTCCAATTTTATTTTTCAATTTTTTTAAATTGAGCCCTTACTATTACGGCCTTGTTTTTACATTGCTGGCTGCTGGTTTTATTGGAGCAAGTCAGGTAAATATTTTACTACTAAGACGTTTTCATAGCATCCAGATTTTTAAAATAGCTATTAGCGCTCAAATCATGTGTACGCTGCTTTTACTTATGGTGGCGTGGCTTAATTGGTATCCCTTGAGCATTATTATAGTGCTACTTTTTGGGATGTTGGCTTGTATTGGAATTGCTTATCCGAATGCAACAGTCCTTGCAATGGCTCCTTTTGCGCATAAAGCAGGAAGGGCTTCTGCTCTGATGAGTCTAAGTCAATCTTTCATTGGAGCATTAGCTTCGATAAGCGTTGGATTATTTTCTATTGGAAGTATGCGTCCGATTGCGCTTGTTTTAGCTGCTTCTGCATCAGGTGCTGGTCTTCTTTTTATTTTTGGAAAACGAAACATCATCACGCTGCATGAAGGAGAAGAAAATAATGAAAGTGCTGCAACCATACATTAACTAGAGCGCTATATGTTGAAAAAGCGGAGTAGAACTTCTGCACACGATGGTACTTTTTAGATAACAAATTTGCACTGCCTTTGATTTTACGATTGTATAGATGACTTTTTATGGAGCAAATCATCATCATCGGTACTGGATGCGCTGGGCTTACAGCAGCTATTTATGCGGCTCGCGCTAATCTCTCACCCCTCGTGCTCGAAGGCATTCAGCCAGGTGGTCAATTAACCACCACCACAGAGGTTGAAAATTTCCCTGGTTTTCCAGAGGGTATTAATGGCTCAGAGCTGATTATGCGAATGCATCAGCAAGCAGAAAAATTTGGAGCCCGGTTTCTTTATGGAACGGTTGAGGATTTTGAACATTGTCAAGGGGTGAATCGCTTGAAGGTGGATGGAAATTGGATAGAGTCAAAAGCACTGATCATTGCAAGTGGTGCTTCAGCTCGCTGGTTGGGGCTTGAGCGCGAAAAAGAACTTGTCGGACATGGGCTAACTTCATGCGCAACATGCGATGGTGCTTTCTATCGCAATGTTCCTGTTTGTGTTGTTGGCGGAGGCGATTCTGCATGTGAGGAAGCGGGGTTTTTAACGCGCTTCGCTTCGGAAGTTTTTCTCATCCATCGTCGCGATTCTTTGCGCGCTTCAAAAATCATGGCGGATCGCGTGTTAACAAATCCAAAAATCAAACCGATTTGGAATAGTACTATTGAGCGCTATCTCACTGATGATGCAGGAGAAATGCGCGGCGTGATAATTAAAAATCTTCTCACTGGTAGAGAACATGAGCTCACACTCAAATGTGTCTTTGTCGCCATAGGCCATCATCCCAATACCAAGCCATTCGTTGGAAAATTAGCAATGGATGAAAAAGGATACCTCCTGCCAAACAATAGCGTTGAAATGAATCTTCCAGGGGTTTTTGCAGCAGGCGACGTAGCGGATCAACTCTATCGTCAGGCAGTAACAGCTGCTGGGCTTGGTTGTTCTGCTGCTATCACCGCTGAACGCTGGTTGGCAGAACAATAAAAGCACTCACTTCTTCCCTCCATCAAAAATTGTTTTAAAAAAATTCTTCACTGGACGTTGTATCGTGGGTGCTGGCTTGCACTCGATGTAAACACCGCTTACCAATGTTTCGAGTCCTGAGACTCCGCGTAGTGCGATTTTCGGACGAACGATCGAATAAATTACGCCAGAATGGCGAAGGAAATCATAGGCAGGGTCAAGAAAAGCTATTACCTCAATGTGACCTCGCGCGGCTTTGACTTCTTTTACAAGACCGACAGGAATACCAAGGTAGCGAACTTGTGTTTGATCAGGGAGTAGTCCTTGTCCATCATCAAAACTCAAAATCAATGGTCTTGAACCTAAATGGGCCACTTGTTCATTGGCAAAAAGCTGGAACGTTGATCCATCAGTTGCCGTTGATCCCCCGTTGCCAAAATCATCAAAAGCAATACCTCCTTCAAATAAGGATTTAACGCCAGCGATGGTTACCTTCATCACGCCGGGACCTGCTTGAATACTTGTTGCTGGAACACGCCAGAATTTTGAATTCTGATGCACTCTGCCTACAAATTCTTTTTTGATTAAGAGCGTTAAACTTGGTTTGTTATTTTGGTTGAGCTCTTTTTTCTTTACGCTGCCAACGATAATTCCGTGATAAAAAATTGGTGCACCAACGTCAATTGTTTCAATTTCCTTAGCATCGACCCGAAAGCTCATGCCATCATCTTCGGCGCGCGCAGCACGCTCGCTTGCACAGAGTTCAAATTCTGCACCACTTTGAACAACATCTCCAGGTTGCTCAAAACAATCAACAGCTACAGCACCAAGAAAAATTCCTTTTAAGTTGAGCAATTCAAAATTGATACCACTCGGTCCAATTTGCAATGAGGAGACAGCCACATTCCAAAAACGACTGTTAGTCCTAATCACATTCACATATTGTTGTTGAATGGCTACAACGGCATACGGGTCCCCATTATGGTCAATTCCCTCTGACATGATGCCACCGATCGTAATCCCTCGATAGGTGATGGGTGTACCTTCTTCAAGAGCGGGAAGATTCTTAGCTGTTAACTTCAAAATAAGCCCTGGTGGCTCGAGCGGATGCAGGGGCATTCTTGCCATTCCAACAAAACGATCTGTCTTTGCTCCTTCGCCAAGACGAGCTTGAAGCGAGTTTCCTTGAATAATCGAACTTAATCCTGAGGTTTTTGCGAGCCCGATTACTGGTTGATCGATCCAGTAAATTGTGCCTGATTGTGAAAGTGCTGTTGCAAAAGATTTCAATCTGACGGTGACAATGGCCTCACTCAAATTTTTATCAAGTCGCACATCAGTGACTTTTCCCGCCACAACACCACGATAGAAAAGAAGTGTCTTGTTCGCCTCAATGCCTGGAGCTTCATGAAATTGGATTTGAATTTGTGGGCCATTCGATTTCCAATCTGTCCAAAAAAACCAAGCTGCCGCACTAACAGCCAATAATGGAAAAAGCCAGACCCATGAAAGCTGCAGTGGAGCATGTCGGATTACCTGTCCATATTCTTTATGGCTATTCATTTTTTGTAATTGCTCATTTCCTTCTGGAGATAAGCAATGGTTATTGGTTCTCGGTTCTCGGTTGATAGTGAAGAAATAACTTTTTTCTTAGCTGCTAAAAAAGAAGCGTTGCCCTAAGAGGCTGATAAAATAGGATTTTTAAAAAATAAATCTTTCGAATAAAAATAACCAACAACCAACAACTTCTTGCTCGTCTTCTTCGTCAGAAGGAGATGAGCAATTACCATTTTTTTCTCTTAGGCCTGCTCGGTTTGCCAGATCCACTCTGGCTTATACAACTCGCTAGCAAAAATATTACATAACATAACGACGGAAAAAAAGATTACTCCCGGTTCCGCATGAACACTTGCAAGCGCACCAACTTGTCCTACAGCTGCGATAACGGAAAGAAGAAAAATATCGATCATCGACCAGCTTCCAATTTTTATCAGAATGCGCCGAAGAAGAGTTCTTTCACGTTGCATTGTTGAAGTACCATGCAAAAACAACATCCAACTTAATGTTACTAATTTGCAAAATGGAATAGCGATGCTCGCTAAAAAGATAATCACCGCCACGGGCCAGAGTCCTGAAGTGACCATTTCTTCAACACCTCCCATAACGGTAAGTTTTTCAACATCTCCGTTCACTGTCATCGTCATGACAGGGACGAGGTTTGCAGGTAGGTAGAGAAAGGCTCCGGTAACCACAAGTGCTTTCACTAATTCTAGTTGTAGTGCATTAGAACTATCCATGATTACTTCTCTTTTCTAATAATTTTTTGACTCCTTCACTATTGAAAGAATGCATCGCTAAGAGTGAGGAAAAACCGAGGCAGGCTAGCCAACAAGCTCCTGATTTCCATTCAATGCTTCCAAGCTGATCTAGTTTTACAACAGCAGCCATAGTGGCTACCGCAAAAACAGGAATGAGATTCCATGGAGTAAGCGCATTAACAAATTTAATTGTTGTTGTTATGCCAGGCCAAGGCTGCTTGAAAAAGCAACTTCCCAATAAATACCAAAAAGAAAAGAGATGAAGTGCCGGTAAAGCGATAGCTGAGATAAAAACAAGAAGTGCAATGGGCCAATAACCTTGATAAAAAAGGCTTACAACACCGGTGATGATCAAATTTGATTGTTTGTTTCCAGAAACATTAAAAACCATAATTGGTGAAATATTGGCCATGAGCAAAAAAACTAATGATGCTGTTACTAGTGCTAGTGACCGCTCAAGCGATCCAGAGGCATGATATTTTTTGAGCACCTTTCCACAACGAGAACAAAATAATAGTTCTCTGCGCTTGAGTACGTGATCGTGGTAGGGAGCGAGGCAGTCGGGGCAGTGGCGTTGCTCAGCAATACCGTAACGAGTGGCGGGTGGCGGGTGGCGAGTATGGTATATCAATGGCAAAAAATATCGTTATTTATGAAATCGAGTTCCGAAAATTTTTTGCTTGCTACTCGCTACTCATTATCAAGATACCGTTTTGTGATTTCCCCATAAGCATCGATGCGGCGATCCCGAAAGAAAGGCCAATGAGTCCGTTGAGTGTTTATTTTTGTGAGGTCAAGATCAGCAACGAGTACCGTTTCTTCATGGGTGCCAGCTTCGGCAATGATCGATCCATCGGGCGCAACGATAAAACTGCTTCCCCAAAATTCTAATCCATCACCACCTGCTGGTGTTTCATGTCCGATACGATTAATTGATGCGACATAAACGCCATTTGCGAGTGCGTGCGCGCGTTGCATGAGTTGCCATGCCTCGCGTTGTTTTTCTCCAAATTCTTTTTTTTCACTCGGATGCCAACCAATGGCCGTTGGATAAAAAATCACCTCAGCCCCTTTCATAGCTGTGAGGCGAGCGGCCTCAGGATACCACTGATCCCAACAAATGAGTACCCCCAATGTTCCCGCTTGTGTTGACCAAGAACGAAAACCAAGATCGCCTGGAGTAAAATAAAATTTTTCATGAAAGAGAGGATCATCGGGAATATGCATCTTCCGATATTTTCCAAGATAGGTTCCATCAGCATCGATGATAGCTGCGGTGTTGTGATAAATCCCGGCAGCTCGACGCTCAAAGAGTGAGGCAATCAGCACAACACCCAAGGACTGAGCAATGCTTGCAAGCGCACTAGTGCTTGTTCCAGGAATTGATTCTGCCAATGAAAAATAATCGTGATTTTCGCTCTGACAGAAATATTCGCTTAAAAATAATTCTGGTAACGCAACCACGCGAGCCCCTTGTGAAGCGGCTTGGCGAATGAGTCGTTCTGCTGTTTTAAAATTATCATCGCGATCGTTGCCGCAACGCATTTGTACGAGACCTACTGGCAATTTTTCTTTAGAAAAATTGCGAGTAGGAGATGGAAGATGGGAGATAGGAGATGGCATTTTGAATTCCTCATTAGAACGTGAAAGATTAGCGATAAACTTTGGAATCATCATTCAAACTAAGGAGAAAGTTTCCACAGAATTTGAATTCGAAGCCAAAATCTTGAAATATTGAATGATCGAATCATCGATGCTAATGGTAGCATAAGCAAACAACAATATTTTAGGAACTTGTCTCTGATCTCCAATCTTCTATCTTCTACTTCCTATCTCCCATCTCCTATTTTTATCATGACACCTATCCCATCCGTTACGCCTTATTCTGACAAGCTTGGACAAATAAAACCAACGAACGAACATCTGCTTTCTTGGGTTCAAGAAGTAGCGAAGCTTACAACACCAGAAAACATTTTTTGGTGTGATGGGAGTGAAGAAGAAAAAGCATATCTCACTAAGCAGGCGGTGGCACAACAAGTTCTTACACCCCTTGACCAGAAAAAATGGCCAGGCTGTTATTACCATCGCTCGGCTATAAATGATGTGGCACGTGTTGAACAATGTACTTTCATTTGCACAGAGAAAAAACAAGCTGCCGGCCGAACCAACAATTGGGCTGATCCTCAAGAGATGTATTCCAAACTCTATGGAATGCTCAAGGGGGCTATGAAGGGCCGCACACTTTTTGTGATTCCTTATTTGATGGGACCCGCTGGTTCACCGATGACTAAAATAGGTGTTGAAATTACAGATTCTATTTATGTTGTTCTCAACATGCGCATCATGACGCGTATGGGAGAAGTTGCTCTCAACCAGCTTGAAAACAGTAATAATTTCAATCGTGGCCTACACTCCCTGTTAGATTGCGATCCCGAGCGCCGTTATATTGCTCACTTTCCAAAGGATAATACCATTATTTCCGTCGGCTCTGGCTATGGCGGGAATGTTCTTCTCGGAAAAAAATGCTTTGCTTTGCGCATTGGATCAGCTTTAGGCCGCGAAGAAGGGTGGATGGCGGAGCACATGCTTCTTCTTTGCCTTGAAGATCCAGAGGGGAAAAAGACCTACGTTGCGGCAGCTTTTCCTTCAGCTTGCGGCAAAACGAATTTTGCGATGATGATCCCACCAGAAAATTTCAAAGGCTGGAAAATCACAACAATTGGCGACGATATTGCTTGGATGAAACCAGGAGATGATGGCCGTCTTTACGCGATCAACCCGGAAGCTGGATATTTTGGTGTCGTGCCAGGTACCAATGAAAAATCAAATCTCAATGCGATGCGTAGCATGCGATGCGATACGATTTTTACAAATGTAGCGATCACCCCTGATGGCGATGTTTGGTGGGAAGGAAAAGATAATCCTCCACCAAAAGATTTAATCGATTGGAAAGGAAATCCATGGAACCCAGAAAGCGGAGAGAAAGCAGCACATCCCAATAGTCGTTTTACTGCTCCCATGAAGAATAACCCAGCCTGTGCAGAAGAAGCTGAGTGGCCACAAGGCATTCCCATCAGCGCCATTATTTTTGGTGGTCGTCGCGCAACAACGATGCCACTTGTTTTTCAAGCCTTTAACTGGATTCACGGCGTCTACACCGGAGCAACCGTAGGTTCTGAGATGACGGCGGCGGCGGCTGGAACAATCGGTCAAGTCCGAAGAGACCCAATGGCAATGCTCCCTTTCTGCGGCTATAATATGGGTAGCTATTTTGATCATTGGTTAGAAATGCGACGCCTTATCAAAGTGCTACCTCGTATTTTCCACGTGAATTGGTTTCGCAAAGATAAAGAAGGAAATTTTCTCTGGCCTGGATTTGGCGAAAACATGCGCGTGCTCCAATGGATTGCGGAACGCTGCCAAGGTCGTGCAAATGCCTTAGAAACAGCAATTGGCTGGATGCCACGTTATGAAGATATGAACATGGAGGGTCTCAACATATCATCAGAACGTTTTGAAGAATTACAAAAAATTGATCCTAAAGAATGGGAACGAGAACTTATTTTACAAGATGAACTCTTCCTCAAAATTTATCGCGACTTACCAAAGGAATTAATTTTTCAAAGAGAGCTTCTCATTTCGAGGTTGTGAGGAAAAAACAACAGCCCGCAAACCAAGTAGCCATGAGGCTTGGTGAAGGATGGAATGAACGGAATTTTCTCACAGAGGTCATCATTCCATCACTCTTCACACCTCGTACGGGGACACCCATGCCAGGGAGGCTTCCAAAACTTTTTGGAAAACAAATTGGTATCACCTGGATTGGGCATGCTTCCTTTCTCATTCAAACAGCAGAACATTCTATTCTCATCGATCCTAACTGGGCGCGTTGGCTGAAGCTGATCAAACGGCTACGCAATCCAGGACTCTCATTGCATGAGTTGCCAGCAATCGATTTAGTGCTCGTGACCCATGCGCATTTTGATCATCTCGATAAAAAGACATTACGTGCCGTTGCGGCCGATCAACCTATTGTTGTTCCTGAACATGTCGGAAGCTTAGTAAAACGATTAGATTTTAAAAAAATTCATGAGTTAGCACGTTGGGAAACATTTCAATATCACGGACTCAACATCACGCTAACACCGGCAGCCCATTGGGGTGCCCGTATGCTCCATGATCATCATCGTGGTTTTGGTGGATTTTTGATTGAGTACGCGGGTCGCACTATTTTTCATTGTGGTGACAGCGCTTACTTTTCTGGATTTGCTGAAATTGGAAGGCGTGCCAATATCGATGTTGCTCTGCTTCCGATTGGCGCCTATGACACGCCAACCAAGCGCGATGTTCACATGAATCCAGAAGAGGCCCTCCAAGTCTTCCTAGAGCTCAAAGCAAAAATTTTTATCCCGATGCATTACGGAACCTTTCGTCTCGGCTACGAGCCTCTCGAAGAACCACCAGCGCGCTTGCTCGCCTCCGCCAGAGTGCATGGGGTTGAGGATAAAATTAACCTTCTCAAGGAAGGAGAGACATTTATTTTTTAACCCGGTAATTAGCTCACTCCCATCACCGTTTTTAGGTTAAGAAAGGTGCAGTATTAATTAGCTGCTTTCCGGTCAGTCCAAATCTTGACAAAACAAAAAGGACAAGTGCCAAACCTAAAAATCAAACGCGAATGGTATATTCTCAAAAAACAAAACCACCATGAAAAAAACCTCCTTCTTGCTCCCTCGGCTCTTCTTCTTGCTGTGGTTGATTCTCATAGCACTAAGCGGTCTGTCTTTAAAAGGCGCTCCCGCGACATCTCGTTCAACAACCCAAATCCTTCTCGTGACAGCGAGAGATTATGCCGCTTTTCTGAATGAGGTTGCTGTTGTTGATCTACGTCACCTCTACGAAGAGGCGATGGGGAGTGATGCGTTGACAGCAACGATTATTCGTTTGGGAGAGCCAGGAGCTTGGTTTTATGAAGTTATCAAGGGACGAGAGGAGGAGCCGGTCTATTTTATTTCTCCGGAGCGTTCTGCAGCGTATACGCGGTGGGTGGCGCATCGCGATGCACAAGATTTCTCGGCTGATGAGCATGCAGAAGGAGAGGATCTTTCAGACGAGAATCCTAGCTCCAACAGAGTTCCACTCTTCGTCGAGCTGCCAGAGCGACTCGAGCTTACCCTTGCTTTAGGAGAAGAGAGCTCCTCCTCAAACATCCTGAGCGATAGCGCGACGGCAGCGGGAATTTTGGGGCTTTTGGCAGCTCCGGAGTTGATGTTCCGCTTTGGCACTCGGGGTGAAAATTTTCATCGGACCACTCCCGGAGAGAGCCAGAGGGTTCCGCTAGAGCAGTCTTTAGAACTTAAGAATCACTTAGATCGCTTGGCCGCGAGAAGCTCCTATGATCAGGATCCGATCTACCATGATGCTGATGCCAGCTGGAAAGAGGCGAAGGAGGCTTGGGCTCTTCGCTCCTCTTTACATCAAGATATTAAGGATCAACAAGCTATTTTAGAAGAGCTCACAATCCTCTTGCAAGAAGAGGAAGAGCGACTGAGTTCGGGAGAGACATCATCACTTGGAACACTGCTTAAAAAACATGGACTAGAAGATCAGTCCAAAAAGTTAACATCAACTTCAAAAAAAAGTGATGGAGAAAAAAATAATTCTAGCGCTGGGCTGAAGCTCTCAGGTCAGAAGATAGAGACCTCCTTAGAGCGACATCTTACTCAGGCACTGGGCGATAATGCCACAGCTGGAAGGCTTCAAGATGTTATTAACATTCCCGATTTAAAACTTAGCGGGGTTGTAGAAGTTGCCTACCTCGCATTAAAAATGGCCCTTCGGAAACACGAAGAAGTCAAACGTGATAGCCTTCGTGAGCACCTGGGAGAGACGGAAGAGTCACGAAAGCAATCAGCAGAGCAGCTTCAAAAAGCTATGGAAGAGGCACCACAACTTCAAGCGCAAGCTGAGGTTGAGGAAGAAGCTGCAAAAGCAAGCGACCGAGAAGCAGCTTTGAGAAGAGCTAGAGCTCTTCGACCTCCTGAGGATCATGAGGGTATCGAGGATTGGAGCGCTTGGGCTAAACGTCTCGGCCAGGAACTTGGCATCAAGGAATCCGACATTTCCTCCTGGAGCGAACGAATTGCCAAAATAGGAGCCTTTGATCCTAATTATACCAGAGAATTGGTCGGTGAGGCCTGGAAAAGACGCCTTTATCATTCTTACGAGATCCTGCGGACTATTGCCGATAACAGAGATCATGAGCTCTCAAACCTGAAAGAACTGGAGCAGCATACTCAGCAAAAAGTGGAGGTTATAACAAACGATCGACAGCAGGCTGAAACAGAGCTCACAGAGGCGAGGAACAAAGAGCAGCTCCTAAAGCAACATCTTAACGCAGCCAATGAAACACTCAACCAACTAGAAGAGAAAAAAAAGGGAACCTCGGAGCAAAAGCAGCTGATCGTAAAACTGGATCCTCTCTGCCGTAATGCAGTAGAACAGACTCAATCGTTAGAACAACTTGTTGCCGCCAAGAGAGAGAATCTGGATCGCCTTAAGCTGGTTTTAGAAGAGTTTAACCTGGAACGCATTGCAATAGAAGAGCTCTACTGCCGCCATCTCACTCGCGCTCACGCCCGCGCGCAAGCAGATCGCGAGACCTTTATTGCAATATGGCCCGAGCTGCCAGCTCCTGAGGCGCTTCCAGAGATTGATCAAAAAGGACGTTCCTCACGATTCAAACTCTTACAACAGATAGCAGAAGGAGCAGTCTCTCGCTTTCCATGGGAGCCAGACAAAAGTCTTCCGGGAGTTTTGCAGGAGATAGGACTTGTTTTTCCTGACGAGAGCTACTCCAGTCTAATGAGCCGAGTCACTGAGATTGATCACAAAAGTATTGCCCAGCCGCTATTCCTGGACGAACAAGCTGAGGAGATCGGTAAAAAACTTCATCAAGACTGGCTCAATAAGAAGACTAATGCCTCACAATCGGCCCCCTCGCTTCTCTCTGAGCTGCTTAAAAAAATCATCCGACCAGAGCAGCTCAAAAAAGTTCCCTCGATAACACCCCTTCCAGGCATCGAACAAGCCCTTCATGAGGAGTTAAACAATGCCAATTTTCTTAAACCTGGACCTGAACAAGAGGCTCGTTGGAATGCACGCCAACGCGCGGATAAAGCGCATCAAGAGCTTTTGGAGTTACAGCGTCATGGTAAAAAAGAAGAAGCTCACGAAGGGAGTTATCCTGACGCTTCCATTGACAGTCCGAGCGACGCAATCAGTGTTATACTCAGTGATACGACCAGCGAGGTGCAAAGTGAGACTAAGAGTTATCGCTCAACTACAATTTTTCATTCTTCTAAAGATCAAAAAAAGAATGACAAAAAAGCCTTGGTGAGGTCTGAAGTTGAGAAGCAAGAGAGCCTTTGGAAAGAGTATGCTCTCTTAGCAGAACAAGACTGGGTAAAAGAGCATCAAATAACTCGTTCTGATGAGCAGGCTTTGGACTACTGGAAAGAAGTAGATAGAAAATCGGTCGTTGCAAGAGAGTGGGCTCAATCTCTCCACCGATGGAATGTGAGAGAAAAAGCGGATCAACTGGCAGCAGAATATCAACGGATGCAAGATCAACCATTAGGTAAAATTTCAATTATTCAGATAGATCGAGCGCGTCAGGAGGCTGAACAAGAACAAAGAGAATGGTCTCGCTTGGCTAGGGGGTCTTTAGAAATAAAAGAGAGTGAAAAGAATGATAATGATAAGATAGCAAAAATAATGACGCTCCTTGAACGAGATCAAGTGGCCAATAAAATAAGGAAAATTTTTTTTGCAGCTGAAGAAAGCTCTTCCCCCTCTTTCTCGACAAAAATCATAAAAAAGACCCAAAAACCAAAAGAGTCTCTTCTCCAAGAGGCATTACAGGGTATTAGAAACCGCTTGCCTGGAGCCTTAGATCGCTTAATTGCTCAAAAAGAGGAGGCCAAAGAGGCCAAACAGTCATTAGAACAAGCCTCTCAATCCAAAAATACTTCTGCCTTTAAACAAGCTAAAGAGTTTTTGAAAAGAGCAGAGCTTCAATTAAAAGAGGCCCAAGCAGAAGAGGAGTACTTTGCAAACATTGAAAGGGAATGGTTAAAAAGAAAAGATCTTGCCAATGAGATGGCTAAAGTTGAGGTAGAACTGGCAATAAAGGAGTATATTCAAGAGAATACTCAACCCTGGTTATCTTTAGAATCACCCTTCCACCTTCTCCAGAAAGAGAATTATAATCTTATTGCAGCTGCCATGAATCGGATAGATGCCTCTCGCAGAGCACAGCCGCTGCAAGAGGCTGAAAACTTGCTACATGAAGCAAGGGAAAAGTATGAATATCTGAAAAAGTTAGCAACCTTAAGTTCCGATGACTCAGGTTCTGCAACCTCAGATGATGAAAGTGGAACAGACTACCCAACGATTGGGCCTGATGATCTCGTTCAAAGCAACCAAGAGGAGAGAGCATTACAAGCGGGACAAGATCGGATTTTTGCAGCAGAAGCGCATCATGATGCTGTTGCTGCCATGATTCAATACCAGGAGGCGTTACTAGCTCTCGGAAAAAACTCGTTGCTAGAACAAAAGAACGCAGGAGAACAGACTGATCTGATCTCCTCCTCTGAGGCGAAGCATCATCAGATTGAGGCTTTAGCGAGAGTCGCCGGGGAATTGGAATTGGCTTCGGCTTCCTTTGAAGAGGCTGCTGAAACTCAAAAATCTGAATATAAGCAGGCAGCAGAACGCTGGCATACTCTTGGAGGTGCATGCCGAGCTGCGGCAGACTTTCAGAAATCCTTTTTACCATTTCCTACTAAGGCAGGGGATCATAGCGTCACACCGGCACTTAAGGCACAGACTCCTCCAGAAGCTGACGAGATGATGACAGCTGCAAAAGAACTTGGTAAAGCTACCGAGCAGCTCTTTATGGTGCTGCAGGAGGAGAGTGCGGCGAAGAAAGAGGTTTTAGAAAGTACGTTAAGCTCTTTGGATGATAGGGAAGCTTTTAATAAAATATGGGATGAAGCATTTAATAAAGCAGAAGAGACATGTAAAGCGTGGCATCACCTTTTAGAAAGGTGGCGAAGAGGAAGGGAAATTAAGAAAGAGTGGGGATCAAAAGAGTTACAGAGCATTTCCTACTACGCCATTCAATCAGAGCTAGCTCTACTGAGATTAAAAGCAGAACAATCGATGAGGTTTTTTGAGCAAGCTTCGGATGAGGTATTAAGTATAGAGGCAACGCATCAATCGCTCTTTTCAACACGATGGGAACATTTTTTGACCGAGAGCAGATCTGCTGAGAATGCATGGCGTCAACTGCTAGAGGCTTATCGTGGCTATCTAGGAGATGTCTCTTCGGAATATAAAGAAGTTCTAGACCAGCAAGGCAACGAGATTGAAAGCATTGTTTCCGATCTTCGAGAAAAGAGAGATAAGATTCTTCAGCAACAGCTGAGCACTCATTTAAGTAATACTAAGAACGATCACCTTTTTCCTAAAGATAGTAGTGCAGCTCTAGATCAGGTTGAACAAAAGACAAACATCAATTTTACTGAAAATAGTGCTACGACTTCTCAGGAGACGACTGTTGCAGCAGAGAGGTACTCTAAGATTCTAGAAGAGGAATTAGCTAAGCTGAATAATTCCAGAGCAGATTTTTTAGACTTTCTTTCAGCAAAAAAGAAAAGGAATTTCTCTTGGGACGACTCGAGTAAGGGTAGTCACGAGAGCTTTTCTGATAGTTCTTCTGAAATTAGCTCCTCAAAGGATGCTCTTCCGGTATCTGAGCAACTACAAAATATGACCAAGGCAAAGAAAGCTTCTCTCGACTTGCACAAAGAGGCTATGAAGTATGATCAAGAGGCGTTAAAAGCTAGTGCTGCTGGAAATATAATGGAATCTGAAGTGTATCAAGCTGTTGCTAATGCGTTAAGGATGGTGAGCCTCGATTGGCAACAGTGTGAAAGTTTTTACACACTAGATCCGATTAAAGCCTATGATAGGAAGCAAGCAGCTCTTGCAGGCGAGGAAATGATTGTTGTTTTAAAAGAGCTTGTCCGATGCTCTCAAGAGCTAGAAAAAGAACGAGATCTATCAGAAGAGGGACTCGTTTTACAACGTTGGAATGCTGTTTGTCATCAACTTAAGAAGAGTGCCTTTCATTGGAATTTATCAAGAGATGCTTTTCTTAGAGGAGAGCGTGAGGAGGGAGAGCGTCGTGGTCAAGGAACCCGTCTATTTGAAGGATATGGTATTGCACCCTCCCTTCATCATGCGGCAATTCTCTTGGAGGAAAGTATAAAAAATTTACGACACTCTCTATTAGCTAGGGGAAAAACTCAGACTGACTTGGCGGAAGCCTATCATGATTTAGCTAATCAGCAACAAAGAGAGGCATCCTTTTGGAATAGAAAAACTGATGAGTCCAAAGACGATCGCGCCGCGTGGGGGGAGAAGCTGATCATGAATTTAAAAATGACCGAATTTTTAAAACAGCGCTTAGATTCTCTTTTAAAAGCTCATGATGCTAAAGAGAATCCAGATCTTTTTTTATCATTCAATGATCTTTCTGCAGCCTATAAGAGAAAAGCAGATATTCTTAGAGGTGTCGAAGAGACCTCGCTATGGAAAAAAATAAACATTCTTATAGGAGAAGAGATTTCCGCCTTAGAAAAGAGGGTCCAGTTTTTTTCAAAAGCATCTTTAATAAGAGAATCAGACCTTGCGCTCTTCAATGAGGTTCAAGAGAATATAAAAGATATTGCAGAGAAATATAGGGAAATACTGCAACTATCTCTTGAAAAACCTGTCGATGAAATAGAAGAGTTTTTTTATGCTAATGCTCAAGAAGAGCAGGAAAACCTCTCTTTTCTAGAACGAGCTATCAATGTTCTTTTTAAGAGTTCTAAGGAACATGCTACTGTAGGAAGCAATATAGCAGATCTTTTTCAAAAAAGTTCTCGTCATTTCAAACAAGCAGCTTTGTCAACCTTCTATGAGGAGATGATTCAGCATAAAAAGGAAGCAGTTCGTACCTATCAATTTGCAGAAAAAGCTGCTGAAACCTATAGAAAAAACCAAGAAGGTCTATTAAAAAAAGATTTTTTTTTGAAAAAAGTAGAAGAGTTAGAACAGCTCAAAAACTCAGAGCTTTCAGCTTCAGAGCTATCAGCTATTTATCGCCAGATTGCAGAGAAAAAACGAGAGGCTTCTCAGGAGTGGGATCATGTTATCACAGACTCTTTAGTCCTCAATCAAGAAGAGATTGATGAATGGGGAAGGAAGATAGTAAAGCATCAAGAGGAAACAGAGCATAGCTATCAACTTGAAAAAAAAGCTACTGAAGCTTATAGAAAAAGCCAAGAGAGCTTAAAGGAAAACGATCTTTTTTTGAAAAAAGCGGAAGAGGCAGAACAGCTAGAACACCGGGATCTATCAGCTATTTATCGCCAGATTGCAGAGAAAAAGTTGCTGGCCTCTCGGGAGTGGGATCATGTTGTTACAGCCTGTTTTAGCTTTAACCAAAAAGAGATTAATAAATGGGAAAGTTCAGCCAATATTACAAATTATACAATAGAAGAACTAGAGGCTATTAGTGAACTTTTAAAACAGGCAATAGAAGCAGAATATCAACAAAACGATGGTTTAGTTGAAGGTCTAAGGAAACTTATTAGCAACGAAGAAGAAGAGATAGATAGTTTAGAGAGAATTAAGAAGGAGTGTCAAAAGCAAGAAGAGGATCTCATTCAAGTTTGTGATGCTTCAATTAAGCTATTACTAGAGAGCATGACCTACTCAAAAAAGGCAGAACAAGAAGAACAAAAAGGAAATGCAGAAATAGCAACAACATGGAGGAAAATTGCAGAAAAGAAACAAGGGATATTAGGCATGTTTATTACACCTAATACTCCTATGCCAGGAACCACAGAAATCATAGACCTGCTTCTTAGTGCACCAAGGTTTGATCCTGATGAAGATGATGAAGATTTTTATGATGATATAAGTGGTGACTTTTTTCATAAAAGTGGGCTCTCCTCTGATGATTCTGATTCTAATAAAGAGTTAGCCTTGCATAAACGCTATTTAGAAGAAGACAAGGAAACGGTAGAGCGATATGAAGAGGAAATACGAGTTTTAGAGAGACGTATTGCTACTCTAGAAAAAGCACAAGAAGCTAAAGAAAAAGGTGATTTAGAAACTAGTAAAGCTTGGAAAGATGTTGCAGAACAAGAGTGGATAAAGGGGGCTAATTCTAAATATTCTCAAGAGTATACAAAAGCAGTAGAAGTCATCGACTTGTTAAAAAAGCGAGCTATTTGTTTTACTAAAGTAAAGCAGGCAGAAGAGGAGGGGCATCTGCAGTTAGCTAAGCGGCTTAAAAATGAAGCTCAAAAGCTAATATCGAGAGCAGAAAAAATTCTTGGGAAAAAGCTTGTTAAGGATGAAGCTCTAGTTAATCCGAGTCAAAAAGATGCTGACTATCCTATAGTGAATAAAGAAGCATTTTTATCTAGTAGTAAAAAAAGCTTATTAGAGGCAAAAGAACCAGAGAAAAATGCGTTAAATGGTAATTCAGAATTAGCGATTTTTTTACAAGAGCTAGAAGCTCAAAATAGTAGCTACGCAGATAGACTGAGTACTAAATCTCAGAAAAATTCCGATTGTAACGATATGATGACGCGTATAAGGAAGATGCAAGCTGCAAGTAAGACCTCATTTCTTAACTATCAAGAGCTCAAGAAGGAGGGTAAAGAAGAAGAGGCGTTATTCTTCCGGGACCTTGCAAACGAAGAAAAAGAAATAGGTGATTTATGGAGTCATGCAACCTCTGTTCACAAGATTTATAACAGTTATAGTAGCAAGACTGATTGTTATTATCATACTTTTGGATATGATCCTCTTATACTCTTAGAACAATCAGTAGAAATTAAAGAGCTCCTGATTGTTTCTTTGCAGGAGAAAGACAAGGCTACAGTAAATCAAGAGGAGGAGCTTGTTACTCTTTGGCAACGATTTATTTATCAATGCCTTGCTATTATTCAGCACTGCCCTTTAACGTTAGAGTATGTCCGTCAAGAAGGTACTGGTTTTAGAGAAGTTTTTAAAAAAAATAATTGGAAAGTATTTCCTAGTGATGCTGGCGGTGGCATCCATCCGAATGGCGATATCTATGAACTAAGAGATCTTGGAAAAGAGTTATTATCATATAGTCGCTATCTTCTTGAATATGAAGAAGCTAAAAAGAAACAAGAGAATAGTGCTATTCTAGAAGCATGGAATGATATTAAGGCTGAGCAAAAGTCGATAAGTGATAATTTATCAGATGCTATTGATACCTTAATTAAAAAAGGTAGTGCCTTATGGTATGATCCTAGGGAAATTGATGGTTACGATGTGTCTATAGGCAGAAGCTCTACTTATAACGGAATGCTTCAAAGTGTTAACGAAGGACCCTTTACTGAAAAATTTCAAGATATCGTAACTTCAAGTTTGAATGATCGGACGATTGTTGCAGAAGGAATCGAAAAATATCAAGATCCTGAAACTTTTAATCTTGGAGAAGGATGGGATAGTTTTTTTAGTTCACCAGAAATTCATAAGGTTAAAAGAGAAAAACAATTTGTGCGTATTGATGCTTTAGAAAGAGCTCAAGAAGCAGATAGGCAGGGAGAAGATAAAATTGCTAGAGTATGGGAAGATGTTGCTGATGGAATAAATCAAGCAGTGGCCATGAAAAATCATCGCCTGAGTCTGCTAGAGACTAGAAAAATAAGCTATTCCTTAGTCAGTAGGCTTTATGAAACAGGAATGAATCTCTTAATAGAGCGTATTACAACGTTATTAAAAGCGGATGAGGCAGAAAAATTAAGCGACTCTCCAAGGGCAGAACTGCTGACGGATCTCGCAATTAAGCAGAAAAGACAAGCAGAACAATATATTATAGCAGCCCGACTGGTCGGAGAAGGACGAAAAGAAGAAGCTGAGATCATAGATGATAAGTTGTGTGAAACGAGAGCTGCAGCTCAGACTCAAAAAGAAATCGAAGATATAGAAAAAAGACTTAACACATCGGATGAGCAAGAAACTACTTACAGTGATCGACCTGAAGAAAGATATATCTCTAGGAATAAATATTATGACTTAGTCCAAGCTATAAAGAATAAAATCAACGAATTGAGTAACAAATTGGATAACAAATTGGATAGCGAATTGGATAGCGAATTGGATAACAAATTGGATAGCGAATTAGATAGCGAATTAGATAGCGAATT
>JBIRBD010000132.1:0-5628 GCA_044326465.1 Chthoniobacterales bacterium | reverse complement strand
TTCCACTGCAACGTGCCGATGCACAGAAAATCGTCGATACTCTCAATCAGGTTTTTGGAAAAGAGGGCTCTTCTTCAACGCCTTACAGCAGCGGTACTCCGGGTAAACCACCCACACAACAGGCTTCAAGCCAGACAACAGGCGCTGATGATGAACACATTCTTTCAGGTAAAGCACAATTCATCGCTGACAAAAGGACCAATCGTATCCTCCTCATCACACGCGCAGAAAATTATCGCTACGTTCGCGAGCTCATTGCCAAGCTCGACCAAGCAGTTCAATTTGAAGAGCCTCTTGTCAGGCCGCTCAATTACATGTCTTCAAGCGATGTTTTTCCTGTCCTCGTTGACATGTTAAAAGCCAAAGATGATGAATCGACGAACAATACAGCAACGACACAGCCGTCGTCGCAGAAGTCAATGAATAATAGTAGCAACCCAACTGGAGGAAGCGGAAACAACAGTAGTGGAGGAAGCAGTAATCCTGCGGATCGCTTGGCTGACAATGCACAGCCACAGCCTCCACAATCAGCCATTATCGGCTCGACGAGTATCATCGGTGATCCAACGGGCAACACCCTTATCGTCTACGGTCCTCCAGAAAGCAAAAGCAAGGCTTCTCAAATTATCGATCTCCTCGACAAACGTCCACAGCAAGTCTACCTTGCAGCCGTCATAGGACAAATGAAATTAGATGCATCGACAGATTTTGGTTCTGCTTACCTTTTCCATTATAAAGGATTTAATACCTTATTAAGTGGAGGAGGATTTGCCGCACCAGCAGCAGCTGCAGCAACAACTCTAGATACCTTGAGAAATGCTGCTGCAAGTGCCGGTGGTCTCACTGCTATTGGAGCTGTTGCGGGGTCGCTGGATGTTTATGCCAACTTTTTGGAAAGCACGCACAAGTTTCGTACAATTGCACGTCCTGTCGTCTATACGAGTAACAATCGCAAGGCAACGATCTTCTCAGGACAAAGTGTTCCCTATAATTCTTCAACCCAGAGCAGTATCGTAGGAGCTCCTGCTAATGGTGCTACTAATCCAACAACGTCATTTACGCAAAATGTCACTTATCAAGATGTAACCCTTAAGCTGGAAGTCATTCCATTGATTAACTCTGATAACGAAGTCAACCTTCTTATTTCCCAGCAAAATAAAACGATCGATGAAGCAGGATCAGCTAAGGCTGCTTTAACGGGAATCTCCGCCCCGGTTATTAATACACAAGAGCTGAACACCAGCGTTCGCATTCCAAGTGGATCAACGATTGTTTTAGGTGGACTGATTCAAGAAGATAAAAGTGAAGACCAAAAAGGTGTTCCTTATCTTAATAAAATACCAGTTCTTGGCCCCCTTTTAGGCGGACATACAAACAAAGACAAATCAAGAACAGAACTCATTGTCATGATTCAACCGATCATTGTCGATTCCAACTTCAAGATGAAGGAACTTAGCAATAAAGAGGGCGGCCAAAGCGACCTGGGCAAAAGATCTCAAGATTTTGAGAAAAAATTAGAACCAACGCCGCCACCAGCACCAAGTAAAAAAAAGTTTCATCTCTTCCCTAATCCAAAGGTAAATAACTTCTAATAGCGCTGCTTAGGGTTGCTGCCGGAATTAAATGTTCTTTTAAGCCATCGCTACGCCAAATTGACTAACTTTTTGCCAAAACTGTTCCCATCGACCAGTTGAGTGAACGAGGGTTCTTAAACTTAAAAAAACTGGCCGTCTTAAGATACTTTTTTCCACGTTCTTTGTGGCTATTCCTCTTATTTTTTTTAATCTTGTGTCTCCTATGGCTATTCTTAATTCTATTTAAAAAATGCCAAATCAATCACCTGTCTTCATAGGCTGCGGATTTGCCGCAAAATATCCCATGGGTGGAGGAAATTTTTCTGTTCCTCTCCAATACCTGCTCGGTTTAAAACGCCTCGGTCGTTTAGGCATCTGGCTCGAAGTGCTAACAGAAAGTGGCGACGCAGCTCTGGATGCGCAGCGCATCAGAATTTTTTCACGACGGATGAAACAGTATGATCTTCGTTTTTGTCTCTTACTTCAACCAAAGCCAGAAAAGAACCATCCTGAAGAACATCACTTAGAACCTGTCTTCAAAGGCATGAAAGCTTATGGAATGGACCTCTCCGAGCTTCAGGAAATGGCAAAACATAGCACACTTCTTAATTTGAGTTATTCGATTAAGCCACCGCTCACGAATTTTTTTGAGCGCCGGCTTCTTTGCAGCCTCGATCCAAGCGAGGTTCTCTATTGGATGAGTCATATGGAAATGGGGCAATCGTCTCACGATGAGTTTTGGTCTGTTGGCCTCTGTATGGATCGCATCGATCCACGTCTTCCAAAAGCCATTGTTCCCTGGAAATCTTTTTTCCCGCTTGTCGATACAGAATTTCTTCAGCCTCAGCCAAAACCTCTTTTTGTAACACGACCTCGATTTACAACAATAGGACAATGGTATTGGGATGGCATGCTCGAACTTGGTGGTGACTATATTGATTTTTCAAAACAGGCTGCTTTTGCTCCTTACTTGGACTTACCAGGCCAAGTTCCTGAAGCAATTTTTGAACTTGCGATGAATCTTAATCCCGATGATCCTGAACGCGGCCGCCTCAAAAAACTAGGCTGGCATGTCGTCTCCCCTCACCGATTGACACCGACCCCTCAACGTTATTACGACTACCTTGCCGGCTCATTAGCTGAGTTTACTGCGGTCAAGTTGGAAAGCAAAATGCAGAGCGGTTGGCTTAGCGATCGAGCCGCAGCCTACTTGGCTATGGGGCGTCCTGTGATTACGGAATCAACGGGAGCAGAACAATTTTTACCAGAAAAAAGTGGACTCCTTTTTGCAAACAACCTCGCTGAAGCTATCGATGCTTCGCGACGTGTCTTGCTTGACTGGCCTAAGCTCTCTTGCGATGCGCGGGCAGTAGCCATAGAATATTTTGATGCAGCAAAAACGCTTAAAAAAATGTTAGCAGAGTAATTCAGGAGATAGACCATTCGCGTACGAATGGTATAGAAGTTTTCTTTTCTGATTGAAAACACGATGCTGAACTTTTAGTATTATCCACTCAATGGCTAAAGATATTTTTAAAAAATGCCGCGAGTATCACGATGCGGAAGATGCGCGAGCTCAAGGATTCTATCCTTATTTTCGCCGCATTGATGATAGCGAAGGAAATCATGTTGTTTGCGATGGCAAGCACCGAATCATGATTGGCTCGAATAACTACCTTGGCCTCGCACAAGATCCACGTGTTATTGAGGCTGCTTGCGATGCTACAAGACGTTTTGGCGCTGGCTGCACAGGCTCTCGCCTTCTTAATGGAACCATCAGCCTGCACGAACAACTCGAATCAGAGTTGGCTGATTTTTTACAACGCGAAGCCGTGTTACTTTTTTCAACAGGCTTCTTTGCTAATCAAGGAGCTCTCACAGCCTTAACCGAAACAGATGATGCTATTCTTTGCGATCGCGAAAATCATGCGAGCATCATTGAGGCTTGCCAGGCTGCTGCTGGCCGCCTTGTTCCCTACCGCCACAACTCAGCTGATGCTTTGCGCAACCGCCTTAAACGAGTTCCTGAGGAATCAGGAAAAATTGTTGTTATGGATGGCGTCTTTAGCATGTCCGGAGATATTGCTGATCTTCCTTCAATGACTCTGGCTGCTAAGGAATATGGTGCAGCAATGTATGTTGATGAGGCTCATTCCTTGGGTGTTCTCGGTCCACAAGGTCGCGGAACAGTTCATCATTTTGGCCTTAACAAAGAGGTCGAAATTGTTATGGGAACTTTTTCGAAGTCACTCGGATCGATGGGTGGCTTCATTGCAGGCTCGCGGGATATGATTGAGTTTTTAAAACACAAAGCTCGCTGCCTTATTTTTACAGCTGCTCTTGCTCCTGCCGTTGTAGGCGGCGTTCGCAAAGCTCTTGAAATCATGCGAAGTGAACCTGAACGCATTGATCAGCTTTGGCATAATACACACAAGATGCATGAAGGGTTCAAATCAATTGGATTTAACATCGGCTCTACACAGACTCCGATCGTTCCTATTTTAATCGGAAGCGAAGCTCGCGCTTTTATTTTTTCGCAGCGACTTTTTGAAGAAGGTATTTTTGCGACACCCGCTATTTACCCTGCTGTTCGGTATGGCGAAGCGATTGTTCGAACGAGTTTCATGTCGACACACACAGAAAAAGACCTCGATTTCATTTTAGAAATTTTTGAAAAACTAGCCCATGAATTAGGAACTTTCGATGATCCCATCTATACAAAACCAGGCCGCTCCCGCAACGTTTTCGATTTTTCCTTGCCTCAACAATAGACAAAGAAAGCTTTTCGAAAAAATCCCTGAGCTTCTTCATTCAGAAAATCCAAATTTCACTCCACCGTTTCCTGGCAGTGTTGTCAAACTCATTGCCCCGAGTGGTGGCTTCACTAAAGAGCATGGTGAAATTATTCCCTTCATTGCTGAGCGCAGTGGAAAGCCGATAGGACGTATTGCAGCAATCATTAATCGTTCTCACAATAAGTATAGTAACGATACGGTCGGTTTCTTTGGATTTTTTGATTGCATTAATGATCCCGTTGTTGCTTCAGCACTTTTTGAAAAAGCTGCTGACATCGCTAGAGAACATGGAATGACTTCGCTTCGCGGACCCTATAATCCTTCCATTAATGATGATTGTGGAGTGCTCACCGTTGGCTGCGATAGACCAACTTTTATATCGGAGCCCTGGAATCCTGATTACTATGCTGGCCTCTACACTGCAGCAGGACTACATTCCGTGCGGACACTTTATACCTGGATGGTTCCTCTCGAAAAAGATCCTCCCGAGCGTGTCACAAAAATTGTCAATCGGCTACGCCAACGTGGCAAGATTACCGTCCGCCCCCTCGATCTTAAAAATTTAAAAAGCGAACTGAGTACTATTCATCGTCTCTACAATGTAACCCTCGATAGGAACTGGGGATTTTATCCAATATCACTTGATGACCTTCTTCATGCAGCTGATGATTTAAAAGCAATTGCCAATCCTGATATCATTCTCTTTGCTTGCGTGGATGGTCGCGAGGTTGCTTTTAGCATGTCGCTTCCTAATATTAACGAGCTCTTACATGCCGCTCGCGGACGCAAAGGAATTTTGCGATTTTTAGAAATTATCGTACGCCTCAAGCTTCAAAAAATAACATCAGCACGTCTTATTGTTCTTGGTGTTGACCCTCAATGCCGCGACAGAGGTCTCAGTGCGCTTCTTTTTTATGAGGCATTTATGCGATCCAAGGTAAAATACAACCGTACAGAAGTTGGCTGGGTTGAAGCCAATAATGTTGAAATCATTGAAGGGGCAGCACTCATGGGCGGATATAAAGATTGTACTTATGAGATTTTTGAGAAAGCGATCGTAATCGTTCAGCCAATGCCCTCAACTTAAGAAATTAAGTAACGGCAAGAAAACGGGGTAAGGCTAGAAAAAACGAAAAGAAATTTTTCCAAAAACAAGATCTTTTGTGATTTTTCGTTTTTTGTAGCCTGACCCAAAAGCACGTCGCAAACGTCCACTACGAGAAGTTTTTAAACAAAGCTGATTCCCTCTCCAACGCTCT
>JBIRBD010000189.1:0-2439 GCA_044326465.1 Chthoniobacterales bacterium | reverse complement strand
TTGTTTTCAGCGAGGCGGAGAATCGAAGCGCTATGCAAGCATAACGCAAGATTCGCGAGCGAAGCTGAAAATAAAAAGGACAAGTACCAAACCTAAAAATCAAACGCGAATGGTATATACTACCCACTTATTTATTCTGGACGCTTCATTTCTTCGTGATGAGAAGTTTGTTCCGCTTTTTTCTTACTCTTACTTAAACTTAAACTTCTGTCCGACTTAGGAACAGATCTCTACTATGCCAAATATTGCTATTAATGGATTCGGCCGCATTGGACGTCTCGTCTTTCGTGCCATCGTCGAAAAAGGTCTTCTCGAACGCGGCTATCGTGTTGTTGCTGTCAATGATCTCGTGCCTGCAGACAATCTAGCTTACCTCGTAAAATATGATTCCACGCAGGGACGCTTTGCCGGAGAAGTTCACAGCGAAAAATCTGATGCCTCGCTTGCAGAAGATGACACGCTTGTTGTTAATGGTCATAAAATTAAATGCCTCGCAATCAAAGAAGGCCCAGCCGCACTTCCATGGAAAGAGCTCAATGTGGATGTGGTTATTGAATCGACAGGATTTTTTACGGAGGGAGAAAAAGCAGCAGGCCATATCAAGGCAGGCGCTCACAAAGTAATTATTTCAGCTCCAGGAAAAAATGAAGATGCCACGATTGTCATGGGAGTGAATGATGAAATCTACGATGCTTCTAAACATCACATCATTTCGAATGCAAGTTGCACCACTAATTGCTTGGCACCTGTTGTGCATGTACTCCTAAAAGAAGGATTTGGCGTTGAGGAGGGAATTATGACAACGGTGCATAGTTACACTTCCACACAAAAAACCGTAGATGGTCCATCCCGCAAAGATTGGAAAGGTGGCCGCACTGCTGCTGCCAATATCATTCCATCCAGCACAGGAGCAGCAAAAGCTGTTGCACTAGTCCTTCCTGCAGTCAAAGGCAAATTAACCGGCATGTCATTCCGTGTGCCGACGCCAACAGTCTCTGTTGTTGATCTCACCTTCAGAACGAGCAAACCAACCTCTTATAAAGAAATTTGTGCCGCCATGAAAAAAGCGAGTGAGACCTATATGAAAGGCATCCTCGGCTATACAGAAGATGAAGTTGTCTCAAGTGATTTTGTGCATGACACACGCTCAAGTATTTTTGACGCAAGCTCAGGAATTGAACTCAACGACCGTTTCTTCAAGCTCGTTTCTTGGTATGACAACGAGTGGGGTTATTCAAATCGTTGCGTTGACTTATTAGAAAAAATCATTCCTGTTCTTTAACTTCGTTAAAAAAAGAAAGTAATGAGTGAAGGATGTTTGCTTAGGACATTTTCACTTCACCTTCAGCATGTATAAATTTTAGTAATATACTCATCACGAATAAAAATAAGGACTTCCTGCTAGACCTTGTTATACCAGAGAAAAATTGCGCATCTGAACTCATTACTCATTACTTCATTAAAACATCATGCCTAAACTCTCCCTTCGCGACCTTGATCTTCAAAGCAAGCGCATCTTAGTACGCGTCGATTTTAATGTACCGCTTAGTGATACAGGTGACGTTGTTGATGACACACGCATCATTGAGACATTGCCGACCATCAAGTATTTGGTAGAACATCATGCGAAAGTTATTCTCATGGCTCACCTTGGGCGTCCGAAGGGGGCAGTAAATTTAAAATATTCTCTGGCACCCATAGCCAAGCATCTCCAAAAAATTCTTGGAAACCAATTTCATGTTGGCTTTTCTCCTGAATGTGTTGGAGCAGTTGCAGAGCAAGCTGTGGCGGCAATGAACGATGGCACTATTTTGCTTCTTGAAAATCTCCGCTTTCATCAAGAAGAGGAAGCAAACGATCCACTCTTTGCAGCCGCTTTGGCCAAACTTGGCGACATCTATGTCAACGATGCTTTTGGCGCTGCTCACCGTGCGCATGCCTCAACCGCTGGTATTGCAGCTCATCTTCCGCAAGCAGCCATGGGACTTCTCATGGAAAAAGAGATTCGCTATCTGCAGAGTGAACTCAACCAACCTAGCCATCCTTTTCTTGTGATTCTAGGCGGATCTAAGGTCTCCGACAAAATAGGCGTCATTAAATCGCTCATGGAAAAGGCAGATACTTTTCTCATCGGCGGCGCGATGGCCTATACCTTTTTAAAAGCAATTGGCATTGAAACATCACTCAGTCGCGTTGAGGCTGATAAAATCGACCTTGCGAGAGAAATTTTAGAAGAAGCTCAAAAACGCTCGATTAAATTTTTGCTTCCGTGCGATTGCATCACGACTCAAGAAATTAAGCCTGGCGCAACGACGCAGAATACTCCCCTTTCGCAAGAATCTGGAATTCCTTCAAATTGGGAGGGTGTCGACATTGGTTTTGCCACTCGCGCGCGATATGCAGAGGAAATCGCAAAAGCAAAAACTATTTTATGGAATG
>JBIRBD010000158.1:0-3908 GCA_044326465.1 Chthoniobacterales bacterium | reverse complement strand
GTAGGCTGGACTATGGGCTATGGACTATTGGGCAGAAAAAAAAGAAGTCAGAGCTCTAGAAAACTTGTAAAATGTAAATGGCAAAAAATAGGGTTGTCATCAAAATTGATGGTTTATAATTTCAGAATTTTTCTTTCCAGTAGCCCATAGCCCATAGTCCATAGTCCATAGCCCATAGCGCAGTAGCCGTTTTCCCCATAAAACCTAGCTTCCTGCCTCAGGAAAAATATTCTTTAAAAATTTGACCTTCCTCGGATGCTCTAGATACTTTTTTGACATCGTTGCGAAGTTCTGTTGAGCTGGCAAGCTTCGTAACTACTGACGTAGTTACAGTTCGCAGTTCATAGAATTCCAGGTTGATGTTTTCAACTAAGTTCATTGTCAAAAGGAGTGAGCAAAACCTAATTTTCATCTGTCACGAGTATATTTTTTTCTTTATTCAAATTTCAGAATAAATAAAAGAGTATTGATACAACAAAAAAGATGTTGTTACAAAAACCTGCAAATTATAAACCACGGACTACGAACTACGTTGTCCAGCAACGCTATTGGCAGTTGCAGTTGCTTTCTCTCTTACTGCTGAGCTCTTGTATGGTAGGGCCAAATTATAAAGAGCCTCCTTCCGATGTTGAAAAAGAGTGGGTCGAGCAGAAAGCCACATCGGATAAGCCTTACGGGAAGACAGAGATTTTTTGGTGGAAGAGTTTTGATGATCCAACGCTTGTGAAGCTGGTAGAGATTGCCTATGAAAATAATCCCAACTTACAATCAGCCGGGGTCAAAATTCTAGAAGCGAGGGCGCTACTCAATCGCTCTATTGGGAATTTACTGCCGCAACAGCAAGGAGTTTCTGGCGGTTATAATTTTAACTATATTCCACGAGCTGGAAATGCGACGCAAAATGGAACGCTTAATGCGCTTCTTGGAGGTTTAGGTGGAACAAATGCGAGCACCTCAATAAGCCCCTACTTCACCTCAAACCAATACTTTTTTTCTTCATCATGGGAAATTGATTTTTGGGGAAAATATCGTCGCCAAATTGAATCGGATAAGGATAGCTACCTTGCCAACGTTGTTGCCTATGATGATGCCTTGGTTAGTTTGATTGGTGATGTCGCTCAGAACTATGTCAATGTCCGGATGTATGAGCAGCAGATAGTGATCACACAAGAAAATGTTGCCGTGCAAAAAGAGAGTCTGCGTATTGCTAATGCACGTTATCAAGGAGGGCAGACCAGTCAGCTCGATGTGACACAAGCCGAAACTGAGTTAGCTCAAACAGAAGCTCAAGTTCCCGATCTAGAAAATAGTTTGAGGCAATCTAAAAATGCGCTTGCGCTATTACTTGGATTACCCCCAAGTAAAATTGATCCTCTTCTTACGCCAGGAAAGATTCCTGCGGTGCCTTATTCTCTTGCTGTTGGTATTCCTCATGATCTTTTACGTCGTCGTCCCGATGTTCGCAAAGCAGGGCTACAAGCCGCTTCTAAGTCTGCTCTTATTGGCGTGCAAGTTACCAATCTGCTACCAGCATTTTCTTTATCAGGAGTTTTTGGATCAACCTCAAGTAATCTGGGAGGGCAGGAATTGATCAATATTTTCAATTGGCAAAATTCTTTAGTTAATGCCGCAAGTGGATTTACAATGCCTATTTTTAATTATGGTCGTTTAGTCAATCAAGTCAGAGTGGCTGATGCGATCTTTCAAGAATCGATTTTGACTTATCAAAACACGGTCCTTTCAGCTCAAAAAGAAGTGGAGAATGGCTTGTCATCCTATAAGCATGGCCGTCAAAGCATGCTCTTTCTTGCAGAGGCCGTTAAAGCAGCAAAGCAATCAACAAAACTTGCCCTGGTTCGTTACAAAGAAGGGCAAGCTGATTACACAACGGTGCTTACAGCGCAGCAGCAGCAATTATCCGTTGAAAATTCATACGTCTGTGCAGAAGCAGGTGCCGTGTTAGGAATTGTTTCAACCTATCGTGCACTCGGTGGTGGTTGGGAGCTACGTAATGGTCGTGATGTTATTTCCGATGATGTAAAAAAACAGATGGCTGATCGCACTAATTGGGGGCGGATGTTAGCGGCAAAAAATCATTTACCTAGTCTAGCGACTGAAGATAAGCCTGCTAAGAGTGTTCCGAAGCATGGTCCCTTGTGGGATCTTCTTAACGTTAACAAATGAAACTTCCTTACAAATTCTACTTGTGCTGCGCATGGCTTCGTGGCTCCGGTGCTCCAGGCCTCATGTATGACTATACACTGCGGCCTTTGTGCTCCGAGGCCTCCTTGCCCTGCATTATCACAAGCGAATTTGAAAGGAAGTTTGGCTTCGTTTTGGTCGTTACCGTTTTTTAAATTATGAAATATTTATTACAATTTTTTTTATTCGCACTCTTGTTGACTGCATGCGCTAAAAAAAACAATCCACCTCAAAAAATTCCGGAAGTCGCTATAGCCATGCCCGTGCGAGAAATGGTGACGAAATATGATGAATATACCGGCACTGTTGCCGCCACGCAGCAGGTCAATCTCGTGGCGCGTGTGGAAGGATTTTTAGAGTCGATTAATTTTAATGACGGTCAGTATGTTAAAAAAGGAACGCTCCTTTTTATTATTCAACAAAACAGCTACATCGAAAGCGTTAAGAGGGCGCAAGCATTGCTCGATTATGATAGTTCCGAATATCAGCGGCAGCTCGGCATGTTTAAAGAAAATGCAACGTCGCAAGCGGAGGTAGAAAAATATCTTTCTAAAGTTCAAGTCGACAAAGCAAATCTTGAATTAAATAAAATCAACCTTGGGTACACCGAGGTTAGAGCTCCTTTTGATGGGCTTCTTGGAGCACATCAAGTCGATGTTGGTTCCGTCGTTGGTTCGAGTCCGATGAATCCAACAGTGCTTGTTACTATTGAACAAATCAAACCGGTCTATGTGAATTTTAATATCAACACACGTGATGCTTTAACACTGCGTGAGCAACTCCACAAACTAGGACAAAATGGACAAAGCATCGTGGGAAATCTTCCTGTCTTTGTTGCGCTTTCTAATGAAGAAGGATTTCCACATCAAGGGATCCTTGATTTTGTCAACAACAGCGTTGATACATCGACTGGTACTATTCAAGTTCGTGCAATTTTTCCCAACGAAGATACCGCTTTGGTACCAGGATTTTTTGCAAAAGTTCGTCTCTCTATCGGGGCACCGTTTGAAGCATTAACGGTACCAAGTGACATTGTCCAAAGCGACCAGGCTGGTGAATTCGTTTATACCGTCGATGCCCATAATATTGTTCAACGCAATGATGTAAAAACAGGCCCGCAGAAAGGTAATGCTCGTGCAATCCTTCAAGGCATTAGTGATCAGGATCACATCATCGTGGCAGGAATTAATAATGTGCATGCAGGGGGAGTCGTTGTGGTGCAACAACGTAAAGGATAATGGCTAATAGGTAACAGATAAATCAAACGAGAATAGTATATGTAGCCAATTACCTTATACTTAGGAAAAATAAATTGTCCTTATGACTTAAAGCTTCGTTGTTATCGTTCTCGTTATGGGCAGGTAGCGCAAAAGCTCTATGCATGTTAACAAATACGATTCTATTACTGCGTATGAAAAAAGTTACTAAATCTAATATATTATCGCAGGTCTTGCTAGCAAGCATTGCGATACTATTATTTTCTTCCTTTTCTCAAGCAGCACTCGTTTTAGAAGAAGCACCACCATCTTTTACCACTATTGTAAAAGGAAGTAATTATCCTAAAAACATGAATGAAAATAAAAAATTTGACGCAATATAGTTGGCCTGAAGCTGTTCGTTCTAAAGCCTCACTAACCGTGCAGGTTAGCCGCGGCTTCACAACAATCAGCTTCAAATCCAACTCCTTACGCCAACTTTCTCATTTT
>JBIRBD010000147.1:0-4403 GCA_044326465.1 Chthoniobacterales bacterium | reverse complement strand
ATGACGTGAAGATCTCACTTTTTCAACATACAAGGTTAAAGAAAAATCCTCTAACCTAAACTCAATGCTGGTTACTTAATGAATTAAGTAACAGCAAGGGATTCAGGTTACAGGGCTACAGGTCAAATAGGCCTGCGGCAAAAAGAACAAAATTTATTCAACACATATTATCTTAAGTAATCGGCATTGAACCTAAACTACGAGCATCCACAGCCAGTAGTTTTTTTGGAAGCAGGAGCGTCAGGTTCACTTTCTTTACAGCAGCTTCCTTCTTGATCATTGCAGCACTCATCATCGCAGCAACAAGACTCATCATCGCAGCAACAAGACTCATCATCGCAGCAACAAGACTCATCACCACAGCAACAAGACTCATCATCGCTGCAACAAGAGGTCTTTTCCTCACCTCCACAACAACTTGTTTGATGACCTCCACAGCAGCCTTCAAAATTTTCTTCAATGAGAACTACTTCGACATTAATGTTTTGATGGGAGAGCTGCTCTTTCACGCGCGCAAGAAAATCAAGTGCTTGTTCACTTGGGTTATGCAGCGTTCGAAGTTCAATGCGAACTGGTTTGTCTTTGAGATCAGGAAAGGTTTCGATCATCTCTCCATCCAAAATAAAGGAAACATAGGCGTTTAGTTTCTCTTGAAGTTGAAAAAGCTGGAGATCGCCAAGATCCCAAGGACGTGTTTCAAACATCGCTAAAATGAGAATGTCATTTTGTGTATCGTGGGCAAAAGCATCGAGCGAAGCTGTATTTTCAAGGCCAGAAGCAGCTGGAGAGTGATGATGGTGTTTCATGAGGTTGGGTTAATAGTAATTGGTTTTAGACTTTAGATTGCAGAAAACTTTCTTTAAAAGCAAAATCTATTGGTTCAAAAAACTTTTGTCCCCTTATAAGTTGAGCTTGGATAAAAAATACTCGTCACTCGCCACTCGTTACTTTACCGCATAAATTGTAGGTTCAAGCCTCAGGAAAAATATTCTTTTTAAAATTTGACCTTCGTCGGACGCGCTCTAGCCTACTCTTATGATCCAACTCACATCACAAGCAGAGAAAGAACTTCTCTCACTTCTGGCAGAAAAAAACCTTACTCCTGAAAACGGCTTACGGCTTGCAATCAAACAAGGTGGCTGTGCTGGTTTAGAATATGTAATGAACATTGGCTCTCAACAGCCTGGCGATGTGCTCATCGAACATAATGCTGCTAACGTTTTCATCGATGCATCTAGTTTTGAGCAACTAAAAGATTGCACCATTGATTATCAAGGAGGACTGACAGGAACTGGCTTTCGCATCATAAACCCTCGCGCTGTGCGCAGCTGCGGGTGTGGAACTTCGTTTGAACCTGAATCATCAAACTAATGGCCTCTAAAAAATATTACAATCTTTCTGGTTCTATGCATCGCCGAGCCCGCCGCAGCGGTGTTGATGGCATTTTTGCTTGGACGATTTTTATTTTTCTACTTATTGGCTTTACACTCTTTTGTTGGATGGGGAGTTTTTATGTTTTTGGCCATCCAGAAAAAGCCTCTAATTACCGGATCTTAAAACGCCTTCATAAACTAGAAGAACCACAGCGCTTTGAAATAACCAGTGCTCCACGTGGTGAGTTTCTCAGGCCAGGTCAGCTCCTCGAGCGCTTTACTCGTTTAACCCCACAAGAAATTCTACGAACCAACGATACACTGTTACGTAATTTTCTCCGCAATTACCATCAAACACACGACCTCATTCCCTATGCTGTTGGTACCTACAAAGTACTAGCTGCTTTTCCTCTCACAGAGAAAACCTTTGCTTCAACGGGTATGGTTGCGCTGCTACAAGCTCAAGAACAACCTGAAATTTTACTCGAACAAATTTTTCCTACGGAATCAAAAGACCTTTCAGCACTAGAGGTAGCTTTGCAAGCTGGCCAGGAGATCAAATTAAATAAGCCCTTTGATCTCTCAGCAATTATTTTTATCGAACGTCTCAGTGACGGCCGCATGAAATTAACAACAATGCCGCTACTTTACGGAACCTATGGAATTAAAGAAGGTCCCAGCAGCTTTCGTCTTGAGCCACCTAGCGATCTGAATCTCTTAACAGGATTGCCACTATTAACAGAAAAAGAGATTGCAGTTGCTGATGAAAAATATTCTAAGAGCCGTTCTAATAATGGTTTACCTCCACTCACAAAGCCTGATGCCAAGCCTCTATTAGAGAAACCAACGAACGGACCCCTCACGCGCATCACTTCTCCCCCTTCTTCTACGTCAACGAATTCTTCTGAAAAAATAGTCTCTTCAAACATCCCAACACCTTCTCTTCCTTCTGAAAAAATTTTACCAACAACCTCTACCATGTCGGTTAGTCGGGCTCTACCAGTAAACGTCCAGCCTGTCTTGCCAGCACTTCCAGTTGCTACAGTTTCTAACAACGTAGTACCTCCTCCTTCAACCCTTCCTGTAGCGACCCCGGCTCCTGCCTTGGCACCAGCAAAGCCAACACCACCCACACTTCCACCAGCGCTAGTAACACCCGTTACTAACTCCATTACTGCAGCCCCCATCGTCAATACAACAGGCGGCTTATGGCCGGTCTACGATCAAGGAAAAATGCCGCGCGGACGGCTGATCGAGATTTCAGAAATCCAAAAACTTGCTAATCGCGGCGTGGAAGGTGAACGCCTTTATTTGCAAGGAGACTTTGCGGTGACAGCCTCTGGTCAAGATCGCGCAGTTCTTCGCTATGAAACTGCTATGAGTGGCCTACCTATTGGTCGCACTGGAAAAATCAGAATCATCGTCGCTTACCCAGCAGGCGCAACACCACCAGCCGAAGGAACCACGCTTGTTCGCAATCATGAGCGTCCTTTCATGATTGTGGATACAAAAAAAGGAGCCGATGGGACTATTAATCTCTATGTGAGGGAAATAACTCGCCCGTAGAGTCTGTCCAAATGCTACTGCTACGGCGCAGGACTGCGTCACTGTGGTACTGTGCTCCTCGTTCCTTGTCCTGCATCCACAGCAGCGCATTTTGATCAGACTCTAAACACACTAAATTTCAGCGTTAATTTTAGAACTTTCGCGCTTTTAGGTTTAATATTCTCCATCCCTGTGAATAATTTTTCTTTTCATAAAAACCTCCTAGAAAAAATCTGCAAGGAAGGCCCCATTAGCTTTGCTGATTTTATGCAGGCTGCGCTTTATGATCGAGTGCATGGCTACTATGGATCAGGTCGCGTGAACATTGGGAAAGCAGGCGATTTTTTTACCAATGTGAGCGTTGGAAAAATCTATGGTCGTATTTTGACATACTTCTTTGAGGACCTTTGGATGAGGCTTGGACGACCGAAGAAGTTTTTGATTGTGGAACAAGGAGCGCATGATGGAAAACTAGCTTCTGATATTTTAGAATCGCTGGCTGCAGAAGAACGCAAAGAGTTTGCAGCCTGCGTTGATTACCTCATTATCGAGCCCTTCATAACACAGCGCTCATGGCAACAAGCCACCTTAAAAAAATTCAACCATATTGAGTGGACCGAAAGCGAAGAGTCTCTTCCTTCTTTTGAAGGTGTTCATTTTTCTAATGAATTGCTCGATGCTTTTCCTGTTCATATTTTAATTTGGGATGGCTCGGCATGGTTAGAAAAATGTGTTGATGTGATTAATGAATCCTTTTGTTGGATCACCCTTCCAATCACAAAACCTAACCTTATCAAGGCAGCAGCCTTATTACCAAAAAACCTTCCTAAAAATTTCCATGTTGAAATTCGCCTCACTATTCACCCATGGCTTGCCAATTTGTCTAAAAAAATAAAGCGTGGAGCCATCCTCATTGCTGATTATGGGAGCGCAGGCATTGAACGCTTTCTCCCTCATCGCTCAGAAGGAACCATCGCTTGCTACACAAATCACAAGCGTTATGACAACCCTCTTACATCTGTTGGAGAACGTGATATCACTGCGCATGTAGATTTCACCAACGTTACGGAGGCAGCACGTGAAACAGGTTTTGAAATTTTAGGTTACTGCGACCAACATCATTTTCTTATCGGCGCTGCAGAAAAATGGTTACGCGGGCTGGAAGAAAAAAATAGCTCCATGCTAACTCCTCATGATCTTCGTGCCCTTCAAACCTTACTTCATCCCGAATCGATGGGCCGCCAATTTAAATTCCTCGGCCTCGGAAAAAATATTCCGACAATACCACCTCTTGATGGCTTTAAGTATCAACGTCTCGCTCTAGAAGCCTGATGAACGAGTGACGGCAAGGGTTTCAGTAACAGACTGAACCTTATTACTTAGTCCACCCGTCAAAATAAGTTAACTTATTGTTTTGTAAGTTATTATCTTAATAAATTTCTTGAAGAATCCATAAGAAAACAGTACTATAAGGCAATAAACCTT
>JBIRBD010000150.1:0-4135 GCA_044326465.1 Chthoniobacterales bacterium | reverse complement strand
CCTTATAGTACTGTTTTCTTATGGATTCTTCAAGAAATTTATTAAGATAATAACTTACAAAACAATAAGTTAACTTATTTTAACGGGTGGACTATGAAATCCAAACTCTATATCAAAGAAGGCTGTCCTTGGTGCCACGCAGCAACCGAGTGGCTCGATGCCAAAAAATTTTCTTACGAGCTCATCGAGGTGCGTAACAATAAAAAAGCCTTTGACACAATGGTTGCACTTTCAGGACAGACCAAAACACCAACACTTCAACTACCTGATGGCCGTGTGCTGGCTGATTTTGGCGTTGAGCAGTTGCCTGAATTTTTGGGGTTGTAGCACAAAGCAGTCTTTTTTTCATACGCAGCAAGTAAGCTTAAAGACTGAGAATTGCAGGAGGGCATTCATTCTTTTTCCGTCTCGACCTGTTATAATAAAAAAGCCAGGCAATTAAGAGCAAAGATGGAATAAATGCTACTGTGGTGAAAATGCGTATTGCTTTTCCAACACGAGCACCACTCGATTGCGTTAACGGATTCATCCGTGCTGGGGACAAAAGTTTAAAACTATTAATAACGGAGTTTAACTCAGCATCATCAAAGGGCATTCCGTCAACCTTCGTACATCTAATTCCATAGACATAATCACCAGCAGAGGTTGTATAAAAAGTTGATGCTTGGTTACCATTGATAGAATGATAAAAAATAAAAGGAATGCCAGCAATGATTGCTCTCTGTTCAGGGAATATTTTCCAACCAGCCTTCGATTGTTCCTGTTGAGCACCTTCCCTCATATCGGCAGCTCCTTTTAGAAGATGTCTTCCTGATGACTTAATCGCTAGTACAATAAGAACCTTAGAACCAATTGGATTTTTCATAACTAGCGTTACTTGAGCTGGTTTAGGAGTAACAGCAACCCAATCTGATGGAACCTCGAGAGAAAAATTAGCTTCTGGAAAAGGTAGCGTCGCAGCTGAGAGAGAACTAGCAGCTAAAAAAAGGGCAAATAAAAGGACTTTATGTTTCATCGTTATTTTTTGATTATAAAAATGATAAGATTTATTTTTGAAGAAAAGTTGCGTTAGTAGCAACAACAAAGAATGCAACCACCTGGAACCGTAAGAAGAAGCGTCACTATGTTATTTACACGATCCCCTTGACCTTTTCTAACCGCTCTGATTGTGAAAAAAACAATAACTGGGAAAAAAACAGCATAACAGGAAAACATCAAAGCACCTGCTATTGTAAAAAATAAAACCTTCAATGGAGGGGGCGTTATTACTGCTAATATACTTATAATAGAAACAGCAACCCAATAACCACTTGCTATATAAAGGCGCAACATTTCGGGAGCTGCCAAGAGATTTCTAAATTTAGTTTTTAAATAAGTCATAAGAAAATTTTATAAATTGATTTTTAATAAAGTAGTTGTCTACTTCAGGAAAGATACGGGATGGTCAAGCTAATTACATTCAGATGCTAACTAGGGCCTGTCCAGGGAATGCTAAATTTTAAAAAAATATTTTTCCTGAGGCTGGAGGCTAGGTTTTATGGGGAAAACGGCTGCTGGGCTATGGGCTATGGACTGCTGGAAAGAAAAAGTCTGAAATTATAAACCTAAAAACGGTGATGGGAGTGAGGAAATTGGCGTAAGGGCTTGGTCTAAAAATGATTTTTAAAACGGCGAAGCATACCTGGAAGGTACGTAAGCCGGTTGAAAAATCATTTTTAGACTAAGCATATTGCGCTAATTTACCACGATCCATTACCGTTTTTAGGTTTAACGGCTGCTTTCTGTTCTTCGCGTCGCTTTCTTGCATCAGCCATGAAAGCCTCTTGAGCGCTGAAAGGTTCCTCATCGGTCATTAATGGATGATAATTTCCGTTCTGATTCATCATGCGAGCTTTCACATTATCTTTCCAGAACCAATCTAAAATTTCTTGAACGTGAGCCTTAACACCTCGATTTATCAAGGGAAATAACGTTTCAACACGGCGAAAAAGATTGCGAGGCATCCAATCAGCACTACTTAAAAAGATTTCAGGAGTTCCTCCATTTTCAAAACGCAAAATACGGCTATGCTCTAAAAAACGTCCGACAATACTTCTTACTTCGATATTTTCACTCACGCTAGGAATTCCGGGCCGAAGACAGCAGATGCCTCGAATTAAAAGTCTGATCGGCACCCCTACCTGCGATGCTTGATAAAGAGCCTCAATGGTGGTCTTTTCGACGAGAGAATTCATCTTTAAATAAATTCCTGAAGGTCGCCCTGCCTGATGGTGAGCTACTTCGCGATTAATAAGTAAAAATATTTTTTCTCGCATTTCATAGGGGGCAAGAATGAGTTCGTTGAGATGCGGTATTTTAGAAACACCGGTCAAAATATTGAACATCGCAGCAATGTCAGAGGTGAGTTCTTCTCGCGCAGTGAAGAGACCAAGATCGGTATAAAGCCGCGCCGTCGATGGGTGATAGTTTCCAGTGCCAAGATGAACATAACGACGAATCACCTCTCCCTCTTGACGAATAATAAGCATCGCCTTGGCATGCGTCTTCAATCCAGAAAGACCATAAATAACATTGATGCCAGCTTCACGCATCATTCGAGCCCACTTAATATTGGCAGCCTCATCAAACCGTGCTTTGAGTTCGATGATTACTGTCACTTGCTTTCCATTTTGTGCCGCCGTAATGAGTGAAGAAACCAGCGGCGAATCATGGCTTGTTCGATAAAGTGTTTGCTTGATGGCGAGCACGTGGGGATCTTCCGCTGCATGACCTAAAAAATCAGCAACCGTTTGAAAACTATCGTAGGGATGATGCAACAAAATATCACCTTTGCGAATATGAAAAAAAATATCAGTATCTTCGTTTTGAGAAAGAACAGAGACTGGTGTAAACCGCCGCTCTCGCAAGTCAGGCCTATCAAGCTCTATAGCCAGTGGCATTAGCTGTTTTAGACTAAGCGGACCGTTAATGACATAGAGATCATTTTGGCGCAGATGAAAAAGATGTAACAATCTGCTAGAGATTTCTTTAGGACAATCCGTCTCCACTTCTAAGCGAATAGGAGTACTGTGCGTGATATGCCTTAACTCTTCCTCAATCGCATGTAAAAGATTATCGGATTCCTCCTCGTCAATCGTGAGGTTGCTATTACGTGTCACGCGGAAAAGATAAACACCCAGAACCTTCACCCCATAAAAAAGAGCATCAACATGATGTTTGATAATGCTTTCTAAAAAAACAAAACAAGAACTATTGCCTTTGCTTGTATCTGAAAAAGGGATTACTCGTGACAGCGCACGCGGTAATTCTATAACCGCAAGATCAGCTCCACCCCCTTCGAGATGAACAACCAAATTTAAACTGAGATTGAGCAGCTGAGGAAAAGGATGCGATGGATCAATCGCTAGCGGGGTCAGCATTGGAAAAATAAAATCCTGAAAATATTTTTCAAAATATTTTTGTTCCTCCTCAGGAACATTCGGATAGTCACAAAAATAGATCTTTTCTTTTTCAAGCTCTGGATAAATATGCTCATGCCAACAGCAATATTGGTCCTCAACTTGCCGACGCACCCGTATTGAAAGAGCTTGCAATTCTTCCGGAGGCAGCATCCCATCAGGGCCTATACTTAGGCGGTAACTCTGTTGTTGTTTTAAGGCAGCAACATGAACCTCAAAGAATTCATCCAGATTGGAACTAACAATTCCTAAAAACTTCAACCGCTCCAACAAAGGATTTTTGTGATCAAATGCCTGATCTAAGACACGCTGATTAAATTCCAGCCAGCTTAATCCACGGTTGATGAAGAGATGCTGTTGCTGACTTGAGTCAACAACAGAGTAACAAGTAGAAGGTGACAAGTAGCCAGTCATAAGATGCTTTAACCTAAAAACGGTGATGGGAGTTAATAAATTAGCGTAAGGGCTTGGTCTAAAAATGATTTTTAAAACGGCGAAGCATACCTGGAAGGTACGTAAACCGGTTGAAAAGTCATTTTGAGGCTAAGCATATTGCGCTAATTTATAACGAGCCATTGCCGTTTTTAGGTTTAACGCTGCTTCACAGCGCTGTAACGGGCGTTTTTCAAACACACATCTCTGGATCAGCGCAACCAACGTCACCACGAATTGATTCT
>JBIRBD010000141.1:0-5267 GCA_044326465.1 Chthoniobacterales bacterium | reverse complement strand
TTTTCATCTTTGATGTTTTCTGTAATAACAATTTCCAATCTTTAAAATTTTTAAAGTGGAGGCATTACGATTGTGTGTAGAGATACAGAAAGGATATTTTTCTTTTCATAAACTCTAGGAATTTTTTTATAAAAAAATTCTTTTTGTGTTCTGTGTGTAGTCTTTGTGCTCTGTGTGGTCTTTGTGGTGAATTCTTTTTTTGAAACGTTGATTGTTACCTTTAACTTTTCCGGGCTCCTGAACGGATACACTACCTTAATGGTTAGTTGCGCGGCTGAATATCGCGGGCCGCATGCACGACCGCGACGGCAACGCGCGCAGCCTCGACGCCGCGATTCAAGGTATCCGTCATACAACGAGCAATGGCTTGTTCTTCATTATTTAAAAGCAAAACCTGATGCACAACAGGCGTAGAATACTCTATAGCGATGTCTTGTAGAGCCTTTGAAACAGAGGTCGCGACTAAATTCGCATGAGCGGTTTCACCTTGTAAAAGAACACCAAGAGCAATGATCGCATCGGGACGACGACGTTCCGCAACCAGCTTTACAAATAGCGGAATTTCAAAGGCTCCAGGAACCCTCACAACTTCGACAACTGTCTTTGGTTGTATTGCTAAAATCTCTTTTTGTGCTTGTTCCAACATCGCATCAACAAGATGCCCATTGTATTGACTTGCAACAATGGTAATGAGCGAGGCGGCTTCAGAATTTTTTTTCAAGGGCTTTGAAAAGTGAGTGGACATCGAGGAAACTGTAAGCAGCGATGGTCGTTCAAACAAGGCTGATCTGAAAGTTGATGCTCAGATTAACAAGAATTTCAGTGAAAACAAAAGCACAACCATCAACCAAACGAGTTCATCGAGACGCTGGTCGTTATGAGCTGCTGCCATAAGCCGTTGCAAGCGATCTGCTACAAGTTGACCTTGCGTTAAAGTTTCTAACTCTCGTGGTAATTCTTCGCAAAGAGCAGCAAGGAAAGGATGATGGAGCCAATCATGCAATGGCGGATTGAATCCACGCTTACGTCCAAGAAGAGCTTTTGGGCCAATAATTGTATCCACGAGAAATTTTTTGGGCGGCGCCGTAAAACGTTCTGAGCGACTCATTCCGCGTACCGCTTCAAAGAAAAAATGATCGAGCATTGGGCTTCGTAGCTCTAATCCATGAGCCATGCCACACAAGTCTGATTTTTTTAAAATATATTCTGGCAAATAATTAAGACGATCACATTCCAACATCCAATCTAGGGGGGCCAATCCTGATGCAGGCTTACGCCAGTAGGTTGATTGAACTTGCCTATCTGGTTGCAAGAAGGAACGCGAAAGAGGATCAAGTGCCGAAAAACGTAGCGCATAAGCCTCTTCCCAGCCAAGTTGATAACCAAGAAGAGCTCGCCGCAAACGTCCACTACGAGAAGTTTTTAAACAAAGCTGATTTCCACTCCAACGCTCTGGAGCAATTCCATGACGTGGTAGTAGGCGGGCGGCACGCTTATGAACGTGATAGCGTTTGTAGCCCGCAAAAAGTTCATCACCACCATCACCTGTAAGCGCAACGGTGATTTTTTCTGCTGCTGCTTTACAAAGATACCATGTTGGGATTGCGGAAGGATCAGCGAATGGTTCGTCGAGGCTACTGATGATATTAGGGGCATCAGTCGCATCCATCGTCATGGCGAGCGTTGTCTGAGGAAGGCCTAACCCTCTAGCAATAGTGGCAGCATCTGCTGATTCATCGTAAGTATCATTGGCAGGAAAACTCGCTGTGAAGGTTGGAATAGTGAGTCCTGTTTTTTCTTTGGTGAGAGAACATGCGATTGATTGTGAATCAATGCCACCACTTAAAAAAATACCTACGGGCCGATCCGAGACAAGCCTAAGATTGACCGCATCATGAAATATCTCTGTTGGATTCTTATTGGGATCTGGTCTCGGACACCAATATTCATGGAGCTTTTCAATGATTGGTTTTCCTTGGTCAAACGTTACAGTCAGGCTGTGAGCTGCAGGAAGTTTATAAAAATTTTCGAAAATCGAAAGTGGCGCAGGAATATAACGATGCGTGAGAAAAGCATCAATAGCCTTTGCATTAAGTTGAGGCCTTCTTTCCGGACAAGCGATAGCAGCTAATGCACGAGCAGTGCTCGCAAAAGCAAATGTGCCATTAACCGTTGTATAAAAAAGTGGTTTTTCTCCAAGGCGATCTCGCGCGACAAAAAGGCGATTTTTTTTAAGATCAAAAATAGCAAAAGCAAACATCCCACGAAGTCGCTCCAGTAGAGCATCCCCCCACTCTTCATAAGCGTGCAGAATAAATTCTGTATCAGAACTACTCTGAAAGTGATAGCCAGCATCGCGTAATGCACGAGCCTCTTTTTCCCAGCCATAAACTTCTCCATTGTAAACAATCCAAACAGAACCATCCGAATTTTTCATCGGCTGTGCTGCCGTGTTGGAGAGATCACGAATGCTCAAACGTGTTTGCAGAAGCGCAGCTATTCCTTCGCAAGAGGATGCCTTAAAATTATTTTCCGAAAATTGAAAAAAAACAGAGCCTGAGCTATCGGGTCCACGCGAGCGAAGCCGCTCCTTAGCCATTGTTATCTGACTTGGAGAGAGGCTACTGGGAGAAAAAATTCCGGCAATTCCGCACATAAAAACAGTTACAGGGTTTCAGGTAACAGAAAAATTTGATCAGAAGTCATATTTAGAAAAATCATTTTTATTTTTTAAGAGTAATCCTGTTGAATTTAAAAAGGATCTCATTTTATTTTAATAAGGCCGCTTTTCTTCCTATAGCCTGTTAGCGCAAGCGCCCTGTAACCTGAACACCTGTTATTACCGCAGTTCCTGCGGTAATGAAAGCTGTTTGATTTTTTCAACAGCATCACGGTGACAGATGAGGAGCGCATCAGCAGTTTCTACGACAACAAGATCGTGAACGCCGCAAAGAGCGATCGGCTTTTCTTGAGAGATCGCAATATTATTTGTGGAGTCGAGTGTAAAAACAGTCCGTCTTGTCTTGATGCAATTTTTATTTTCATCGACGCCAAGGTGCTTGGGTAGGGCGTTCCAGCTACCAACGTCATCCCAATCAAAGCGAGCGACGGCGGCAATAACATGACTAGCTTTTTCCATGATTGCATAATCGACGGAAATTTTTGGGAGTGTAGAAAATTTTTCGCTGATAAATTTTTCTGCAGAAGCTGCCTTAATGACTTCATGAATAAATGTTGCTAGCGCAGGCTGCAAGCGCTCGCATTCAGCAATGAAGGTTATCGCTTGCCAAAGAAACATGCCTGCATTCCAGCCGTAGTTGCCGCTGGCTAAAAATTCTTCTGCTTTTTCAAGCGTCGGCTTTTCTACAAAACGATTTACCTTTTGAAACGTTGTTTTTGTTTTACTTATAATCTTTTCACCAAGATCCAGATAGCCAAAACCAGTCGCAGGCTGATGAGGTGTTATTGAAAACGTCAACAAAGCCTCTTGCTCAGCAGCAATGGCAGCGGCTTCGTGTAATTGTTCTTGAAATGTTGCCGTGTCATGAATCATAGCATCGGCTGGAAAGAGCGCTACGAGGGCATCTGCACGCTTGCGTGTAGCGAGAGCGGTGGCAAGAGCGACGGCCGGAGCGGTATCACGCTTGCATGGCTCAGCAATGATATTTTCGTGTGGAAAAAAAGGAAGAGCTGCTTTTGTCGCTTCGACTTGAGCGATGTTGGTTAAAATAAAAATTTGTTCCCATGGCACACTCTGTTCAAACCGCCGAACGGTCTGTTCGAGAAGTGTTGTCTCTCCTAGCAAGCAAAGTAAATGTTTTGGCGAACTTGTGCGACTCATTGGCCAAAAGCGTTCGCCGCTTCCACCAGCCATGATAAAAACAAATAAGCGATTGAGTGGTGAATTTGAGGCGAGCATTTTTTAATTTATTTTCGATTATGAATATAAGCTCTATTTGACGGACCGACCAATACGAAATCCTAGATCTTTGGAATACTTTGGAATAGGTGCTAGAAAAAGTTTCTCTTTCGGCCTCCCCTTCAATATCTTCTTCCCAGTGGTTAATTATAAAAGGAAACATCTTACCATAGAGATCGACCCCTTGCTTGAAATAAAGAGTACTAGTCCGATTCATATCGGACACTAACATCAAAAACTCCATAATGAGTAATCAAATGTTTGACATATTCATTATCCTCATAGATAGGATGGCTTAGGTAAGAACAAGTTTCATCTCCCTCATAATAAGCAGCTTTATAGAATTGATCTTGAGTAGGAATAAACCAGGCAGCTCCAGGATTGAGCGGGATAAGAGTCTCATCATTTGGAAAATAGAATAAGAGTTTATAAATCAAGGTACAGAACTCCCATGCGTCATACATCCAGGTTGCTGTGAGGCCTATTTTCCCAAAGTAATGTCCGTCATCGACTCTATAGCAGTGATATAAAGAAAATAAGTAAAAATCACCTAAGGATTTAATCGGTTGTGCAAGGGCTCAGAAACGTGAAATTTAATGCTTTTGTCCCTATTCGAACCCTGACCCGAATGGCACTAAGTTAAGAGGCTTTTGGGATGGTTTTCGAGTTTGGAAATTTAAGTGATTTCAGGCGTTTCCAAGATAAGCTTCTGGGTGATTTCGCGCATTTCATCGATAATTTTATCCATGGCTCGATGGTTTAAAATTGCCTGCTTCATTTTTTCGGCTTTCTCAGGCGATAGACCGAGGCTGACAGTTTTTCCGCGAACTTTTCTTGTCCATTTCTAGGCATTGGGCAGTTGAGGCATAACGCTTCCCTGACTTAGAGTTTCAAAGCTTGTGAGCTTTAACAGCAAGCTCTTATAGCTCTTATAGAAGCAGCCTCTCGCCTTCCTCGCCGTCAACAACAGAAGATTATTGATATGACTGAGGCCTATATTGCTCAATACGAGCAAAGCCACCTTCAGAAGCATGCTGTTGCTTGAGAGTTGATTTTTTCTTTAGCTGCTAAAAAATAAAATCTTCATTGCAAGTGGCGCTACATTTTCGGAGCACATCATCTCTGTTAGGTTTTATCGGCGAGCGCACGATGTTGCTCGGAGGAGAAGCTTTCCCGATGCCGACAGGAAGCTCGTCGAGCGGAGTTTGGCGTGATGAAGAAAAAGATGATAAAAGCGATGGCCTGTCCGGGCTTCGTTTCATTGTGGAGCCTATCAGGCGCCAACGCCTGGACCAAGGCCCTCGCGCGCGAGCCCGCCACGCGTGACAGCAAAACGAAGTATTGCTGG
>JBIRBD010000119.1:0-6337 GCA_044326465.1 Chthoniobacterales bacterium | reverse complement strand
TTCTGCTGCCCGTAGTTTTCCAAGACCAGCATCATGCCAGGAATTGCCTTTGTTTGTTTTCTCAGGCGTGCCTATCGCGTAAGCCTCTCCTGCTTTAGCATAATAATCAGAGCTTTTCTGGCTTTCTGCTGCTGCTTCCCGCCATGCCTGAGCTAGCGCAGGATTGTTGGCCGCTTCGGCTTCTATCGCCTTTTCCAGTTGTTTTGCTGCCCGTAGTTTTCCAAGACCAGCATCATGCCAGGAATTGCCTTCGTTTGTTTTCTCAGGCGTGCCTATCGCCTTAGCCTCTAATGCTTTGAGAAAATATTCAGAGCTTTTCTGGTTTTCTGCTGCTGCTTCCCGCCACGCCTGAGCTAGCGTAGGATTGTTGGCAGATTCGGCTTCTATAGCGCGTCCCAATTGTAACCCTAAGCGTAGCTTGCCTGTACCAACCCAGTACCTGCTACCAGCTTCCTCTGTTTTCTGAGAAGTGTCTGCTGTAAGATCCTCTGCTGCTTTGACATAATGTTCAAAGGCACCTTGGCTTTCCAAGGCTCTTTCTCGCCAGGCTTGAGCCAACGCAGGATTGTTGGCGGCTTCGGCTTCTATCGCCTTTTCCAGTTGTTCTGCCGCACGTAGTTTGGCTACTCCGGCACTACGCCAGGTATTGCCTTGCTTTCTTTTTTGAACAGTGTCTACCGCAAGAACCTCTGCTGCTTTCTCATATTGCTTAGAGGCTCTCTGGTTTTCCAAGGCTGCTTCCCACCATGCCTGAGCCTTTTTTGGTTTGTTAACTGCTTTCGCTTCTATCGCCCTTGCCATTTGTTCTGCTGCACGTAATTTGCCTAAGCCAGCCTTATAGAGGCTATCGGCTTCCTCGGTTTTCTTATCCCAGCTACGTCCTTCTTCTGATTCATTATACCAACCACTCCCCTCCTCTTTTTCTTTACAACTATTTTCAGGATAGATTGCTGATGCTTTTACAAAATACTCAAAGGCTCTCTGATTTTCTAAGGCCGTTTCTTCCCAGTGCTTTGCTTCCTCAAGTTTTTCTAGGTTTTCAGCTGTTGCAACGGCTCGTGCTTCCATTGCTTTGGCTAAGTTATCGGAGGCAGAGGCAGCAACAGTAGCAGCGCAAGTCCAGCTCTCTAGAGCCTTCTCTTTTCCTGTAGCTCTGGCTTCGATGGCTTTATCTTCAGCGTAGATAGCCTGATTTTTATAGAAAGTTATTTTATCTAGCGTTGTTCTGTTTCTAGTTAACTTCTCTATGGCATGAGCAATACGATCAGCTCGATTATTCCCATCAGAATCGAGGCTTTGATCAGCTGCCTTAGCGGCTGCTTGGAAAGCCACGTTACCATCTATATCTTGGTGTCGTAGGATGTTCAGTAATCTACGATCTCTGTTAGCTCCAGTCGTATCAATACCTTGAATAGCCTCAGCCATGTTAGCATTTCGGCTGTTTCCGTTAGCATCGGCTGTTTTATCGACTGCTTTGGCTTCAGCTTCTTTTTGCGCCAACTCTATTGATTTAAGATGTTCTTCTAATCTATTCGCATTATTTTTAGCATCTTCTGCCGCTTTTTGAAGAGCAAGATTCATCTCTTTTACATAGTTATCAGCCACTTCCTTGGCTTCAGCTCTTGCTTTATCAGCCTCTTTTTTAGCATCTTCTGCCGCTTTGATTGTTGTTTTCATGGTGGCAAGATACTCTTCAAAGATCTTTGCATCACGAGCTGCTTTCATTTCGGAAGCTGCTTGAGCCTCTTCCGTCATTTTTTTCAAGATAGCAATATGTTCATCGGCTCTTTGTTTTATAGCAATTGCTTCTTGCTCTGCTGCTTTTTTAGCATCTTCAGCAGCTTTGATGGTATGCCTCATCATTACAAGATGGGTTCCAAGAATTTTTGCGCTCGATACTGCTTTCTCATCTAATTCCGATTGAGCATCACTCTCCATTTTGTTAATAACTTTTTGTAGAGCATCAACATAGGCCTCTTCATTTGTATTATTAGGAGCTAGAGCACCCTCTGCTGATTGCTGGAGAATTTGTGTAAAAGCATCTATCTGATTTTCAGCAGCTTTCTTAGCCTGGTGTGACTCTTGAAGCTTCATGTTCAAAGCGTTAATACGCTCTTCAGTGGCTTTAGTATTATTTGCTAGTTTCTCGTCAAGAACCGATTGGTTTTTCTTCAATACTTCGTTAGCTTTATTAAGCTGCGATTCAAAAGCCGTCATACGATGTTCAGCATCTTCTTTAGCTGCTGTTGTCATCGCAATGGCACTTTCCAAAACCACGACATGCTTTTCAAGTTTTTCAAGAGAAGTTAAAGCGATAGTAGCTTCTTCTGCTGCGGCATTAGCAGCAGTTATTGCTTTCTCTGCATTTTCCTCAGCGACCGAAACATTCGCTAAAACTTCCTGAATAACGTGGTTATCAGGCAACACATCAGTTGAAGAGATCATTTGATCCTTTTTTAGCAGGCTTACTTCTAATTCCTTAAAAGCAGAAAAAGTATCATTAGCTACCTGTAATGCAGCGGAAGCTTGATCGACTGCCTCTTGTGCAGTTCCTTGAGCATCAGCAGCGCGCCTATCAGCTGCCTCCGCTTTACCTACTGCTCCATGAATCGCTTTAACAACCTTTCTATCTTTTTGTCTTCTCGCAACTTGGTTTGCTTTTTCAAAAACCTCCTTTCTCTCCCAAAAAGCCCTCAGGTTTTTAGGTGAAAATTCATCATTTGTTAAAACAGAAGGTTTTTCTATCATTGTCTTAATAGCATTCTCTTCTTCAGCAGTAATGACAATTTTCCAAGCATCATTAGCCACTCTTTGAGACTGATAAAAATCTTCTTGGGCAGCTTCAACAACTTTAGTCGCCTTAGCAATAGCTTCTTGAGCAAGAAGTGTTTTTTCTTGGTTGTCACGAATGGCGGCATTCTGTTCTTCTTCAAACCGAGCAAGTCTTTCAGCCTCTCGCTTTTGAATTTCGAAGTTATTTAGTGCATTGGCTTCTGCATTTTTTGCTACGGCATGACTCACTGCTCCTTGAGCTATTAGATTAGCTTGAGCTGCTTGGGCTGAAGCATATAAGTAGGCATCAGTCACACTTTTTTCTCTACCCTTTATCTCTGTATCAGATTTAAAATTAGTAACTTCTACTTTGTTAAACTCTCCAGCTTTTTTCTTTTCAGCTTCGAATTTTGCAACTCTCTCTGCCTCTGCTTGAATCAGCCTGGCTAGTTCTGCTTTGCTTCTTTCAAGAGTTTCTTTTTTAAGAGCTGTGTTGCTATCAGCAATCTTGGCTTCGACCTTTGCAAGATGAAGCCTAATACCTGTTGAGCTTGTAAAACCAGGCTGTTCTGGTTCCTTTGTCTTTTCTGGTGCACTGATTTGACTTGATTCCTTTGACTCCCGTACAAAAGGCGTTGAAGCTATACTTTTCAATGGTGCAATTGTTCTCTTTTTAGGAGATGAAACTTCGCGGAGAATATCCTTTATTTTCGCTGCACTTAATGATGGATAGCTAAAATTCAGAGAAGTGCTCTGAGGAAAGAATTTTCCAGCAACCTCAGATGAATATTTGTGCTGAAGTGCGGCTCTCAGAGCTTGCGTAATTTTCATATTTTCACTTCGATGTTTTCCTGGCGTGACAGGACCAACATCGCTTGGGTGAATCGTTTCATCTTCATGAATAATAAACCGTGATGCATTGGGATATGCCTCAGCAGCAATTCGGAAATGATCAAGTGTTAATCTATCCTCGGCAACAGACGTTGTATCTATTCCTGTTACTTCATTAGCTACGGCTCTTTCATCACTGCCACCCATGCGCATCATGAGCTCGGGAGAAGCTAAAAGACCGATAAAGCCAGCTACTGCTACAATTTCAGAGATAGAAGATGAAGGATGAGAATTAGGAGTTGATGCTAACGCTAAGGTGAGTGTGGGTGTTGATATAGTGGCAACTTCGAAGTCACTCATATTAGACTTCAGTGAATCATCAGCCAAAGGTGCATCACTCTGCAGGCTATCTTGTGCCCAATCGCGGTAAGCTACTTGATCTTCCTTATTCACATAAGCAATTGGAACATTTTCACGACCTGCGATGACTTCGTAGTGATATTTTCCAGGCCTCCCAGAACGTAGAATAGAAGCCGCTTCTGGATCGGTGGATATTGCGTCGTCATAGAGATGACTAGGATCAGTCTTTGCTACCACATTGAGAAAGTCACAATAATCACCTGCCATAACCAACGAACGAGTTGTGCTAGAAGTTAGGCTCTCCTGTAGCCTGTAGTCTCTAGTCTGAATCCCTCCATAGGAACGATCAGCGAAGCTGGTGGGTGCTGTGACTTGCTTAATTTCTTGAGCTAAGAGATTACTTGACCTTATCGAGAATAAAGTCAAACAAAGGCATGCGAATGCCATCATTGTTTTTTTCATGTGAGCAGGGTGTTGGATTTGTATTGGATTTGGAAATAACAGAGCTTTGTAAAAAAACGTGAATGAGCTGTTCTATTCCGCAAGTATTTCGGCGGGGTTTTTTGGATGGACCCTCTGTACACGACAATCTTCAAATCAATTTGTAATCCGCTGATAAGTCTCTATAAGATATCGCATGTCAATCAACAACTTACGAAAACAATGTGGACCATGCCAGCGAGTTAAGAGATATTTTAAACGAGAAATTTCACTGGAACAAGGCGAGAATTACTTGTTTTTCTCAAATAGAAGTTAGCATCTTTCGATATGGCTTGGTTTTCAAAAGAAATACCGAAAGGCAAGCGTGGCAGAAAGCCAATCAAGGGCAAGCGCATCCAATTAAAACAGCTGCTTACCGATTCTCAACAAACGTGGCAATCCTTGACTGTTCAGTCAAAAAATGAACTAACTTTTGCTGATGTCATCGGAGCAATCAGACGCTCCATTTGGTTCCAAAAGTATTTTTCAAAGTCTTAAATTAACCATGACTTGTTGAAATTAACCAACCAAGATGTCGGTTCTCTAATGAAGCAACTTGCTTTGGCTGGATGATTGGCTAAAGTCGAGATAAATTCAAAATAATAAATAAAACCCACCACAATAAAACCCACCACAATAAAATCACAACATAATGAAATCCATAATATTATCTCTATTACCACGTTTCTCAAAACTCAACCATAGCACACGCATTATTTCATGCATTGCTCTCCTTTTTTCTTTTTTGCTTATGGAGCAAGCATCCGCTCAATCAACTTCTACCAATCCCAATTTAATGCTTGGTGGATTTCTCGATTTAGCTGATGGAACACTCAACGTTGATTCTATAGTCCTTATGGACTCTATCGTTGAAAGCGGCACCATCAATGCTACCTCACTAGTATACTGCACGGCTCTAGATACTAATGCGTCAGCTGCTAATCCCTCTTATGATGAAATTAATGTAAAGATCCAAGGAACAGCTGCTTTATATATTTCTCCTAACTGCATTGCAACTCTTTCAATAGCTAATACTTATACTGGTGGAACAATCATTGACGGCAGCGAAGTTGTTATAACAGGTGAAGGAACATTAGGTGCCAACAATGGAGCACTCATCTTAACAAATGGTGCTACTCTTGATCTTGGAGGAACAACTCAAATACAGCAAAGTGTCACACCTAATGATGGAAGCATTATGAATGGGACAATTATTGCAACCTCTACTGCAACAATTACTACCTATGATGCTAATGGTAATGTTGTTTCACCAGCATCGGCTCCTGCTAAGTAATAGCAATTGTTGTAACCGTTAAGACAAATTCTTAATTTATACCAGTCGCGATTTAACCTAAAAGCGGTAATGGGAGTTAACAAATTAGTGTAAAGACTTGGTCTAAAAATGATTTTTTAAACGGCAAAGCATACCTGAAAGGTACGTGAGCCGGTTGAAAAATCATTTTGAGGCTGAACATATTGCGCTAATTTATAACGTTCCATTGCCGTTTTTAGGTTCAACGTAGTTTTGCTAATTCTAAAGCAGTCTTCGATTTTCACGAGACGTCTGTACTGAGCAAGGATGTAAGAGCGAGGATGTAAGCTGGATCTACGATATATTTGTAGTTTCTCTCTTCCATCGCCTTGAGATTGGCTTCGCTAAACATCGCCCTATCTCCAATAAAACAGACATCTTTGATTTTGAACTTCGTGTTCCATTGATCGATGCTTTCGACCCGCCTAAAAACGTGAATGAAAATGAGAAAGTTGGCGTAAGAAGTTGGATTTGAAGCTGATTGTTGTGAAGCCGCGGCTAACCTACACGGTTAGTGAGGCTTTAGAACGAACAGCTTCAGGCCAACTATATTGCGTCAAATTTTTTATTTTCATTCACGTT
>JBIRBD010000086.1:0-8417 GCA_044326465.1 Chthoniobacterales bacterium | reverse complement strand
GAAGAAGCCTGCAATCTATCAGCGTAACTCGCTTGAGATAGGTGGCTAACGTAGTTAATAGGGCAATTTTCCTGACCTGCAATAACCTCATAGTGCCATCGCCCGGGCGCGCCTACGCGCACGATGCAGGCGGTGGTCGGATCTGAGCCCATGGCCTCGTTGTAGAGATGGTGAGGATCACTCTCTGTTGCGAATTGATTTAAAAAATCAGAATACTGAGTTGTCGTAAAGGCACTTATCGTAAGCCCGCTATCATCTTCGATGTGAGAGTTGGCGTTAGATAGTGAAGTTACAGTAGCAGAAGAAGAGGCTGCCGTTTCTAATCTCCCATGTGTAGAAATAGAGTTGCTCTCGGCCCAGCTGCTCGAGGTGATTGCCAGAAGAATCGAAACGAACGCAATAGAGAGGTTTATTTTTTTCATAAGGTTTTTTGTCTTTTTTTAGCTTCCCGAAGGAAAGATGCTTTTCCTGTAATGCTGCAGGCTGTTTTCCTGTAGCCTTTTTTCATAGGCAGACTAAGCAATTAAGTAAAACAGAACGATAGTTTACAATAGATCTATTATACAGAAATCATTCGTGAGCTTATTCTCTGAGCCATGAATTCATCTTTTTTAATACTTCTTGGACCGTTTGCACTTCTTTTTCCAATTCTAATCTCAAGCTCTTTTGCTAATCGTCATGTTTCAGTAATCGCCTATGGAACCGAAGCTCTTAGCTGGAGCAGCTTCTTATTAGGAATTGTTGAAATTTTTCGAAAAACATATCCTGAAACAATCGGGAACGTAAAATTTTTAATTCCTGTTGGAACTGAGCGATTGATGAACACCTTCATTAATTTTGATCGGCTCTCGGCAGTCATGTTGCTCCTCATTTCTTTTATCGGAGCTATTGTCATACGTTATTCTCGTGATTATTTAAAAGGAGAGTCAGCACAAGGCCACTTTTTAAAATGGCTTAGCATCACTATAGGATCAGCGCTAACATTAGTAATTGCAGGAAACATGTTCCTTTTTCTTGGGGCCTGGATTGCAACCAATGCAGCCTTACACCAACTCTTAACATTTTACTCGCATCGCACTCCCTCATTAGTTGCTGCACGCAAAAAGTTCGTTTTCAACCGCTTTGGTGATCTCTTGATGATAGCAGCAATGCTTCTGATTTTTCAAAAATTTCATACCGCTAGTTTTTCGACAATTTTCTTGGCCTCCTCAAACATCACTTCAAGCGGATCAGACAGCTTACTGACCCTTGCAAGTTTACTTCTTGCCTTGGGAGCGATCATCCAGTCTGCACAATTTCCATTTCATACATGGCTTCCTGACACAATGGAAACACCGACTCCAGTTTCAGCACTCATGCATGCTGGAATTATTAATGCTGGTGGTTTTCTGATCATACGACTAAGCCCCATCATTATTTTTTCGCCAATCGCGCTCACTATTCTAGCACTCGTTGGTGCCACAACAGCAATTTTTGGCTCGGTCATTATGCTGACACAAACAAGCATCAAAAAGTCCCTCGCCTTTTCAACGATTGCGCAGATGGGTTTTATGCTCTTGCAATGCGGGCTCGGCTGTTTTTCAACAGCCATTTTACATCTTGTTGCACACTCTCTTTACAAAGCACATGCTTTTCTTGCTTCTGGAAGTGTCATCCAGCAAAAAAGATCGTTTGCACTTTTTGACAAAGAAAAGTCAAAGCCTCTTCTTTTCTGCCTGCTCATGCTCATCACAGCAATGGCCGCGCTTGGAGTTGGTTGTTTTTTTAAAATACCTCTACCAAAAGAGCCTGGCTCCGTTGTTCTAGCGACAATCTTCGTGATGGCCTTGACAAAGCTCCTCTTTAATTCATCGCACCAAGGTAACTCTATAAGCCTCATTATTAGAGTCTTAGGATTACTAGGAATGCTTAGCTCGCTCTATTTCGGGCTACATTTTCTTCTAGAAAATTTTTTCTCACCTCTACTGCCAGCAGAGCCTTTAACCCATGGGATGAGTTATTGGTTCTTTTTACTAGGTTTTATAATCATTTTCATGGCACTCCTTGCCTTAGAAATAAGCTTGCCGCGTGTTAAAAACCAGCGCTGGTGCCAAGTTTTTTATATTCACATTTACAATCGTTTTTATGTAAATGCCGTTATCAACCGCCTCTTACTCAAGCTATGGCCAATAGCCCCGTGCGCTAAATAAAAATCTAAAATTTTTTTTAATAAATTTTTATGAAAATGATATTACAAAACAACGAACAAAGCCTCATGAAATCGATCATCGGAGCTTGCAATAAAATCCCTCCTCTTTGGCCATTAACGAATTTTGTAGCTGTTAATCCATTCCTTGGCTTGGCTGAGCAAAAATTTTCAGATGCCTGTCAGACTATACGCAATGTTGTTCATTCCGATATGTTAATGCCCTCTTCATTTTATCGAGAGCAATTTGATCAAGGGATTATTTCAAAAAACGATCTTCTAGTAGCTTTATCTCAAACAAAAAAAAGCAACCTCATCAATATCGATGACCTGATCAACTTTATTGAAAAAAGAACATCCATCACAGAAAATGGTATTCAGACAGTTGCTGATAGAATCGATCAAAATAAAGAAACTCAGTGGAGCAAACTAATCGTAGAAGAGATTTCAAAATGGTGTTCCGCCTACTACGACAAAGGCCAAGCTTCATGGCAGATGCCTTGGCGATCACTGCCGCTTTATAGCGCTTGGAAGAAAGCAGTTGCCCATGATTATTCGATGGAGGCATCAGGACTGCCTCATTTTAGGAAAAAAATCATCTCCTTACCTGATAATCCCCTTGAAGCAATCGCATCAGCCTGCCGTCAGCTTTCTCTTAGCAGCGAAGAAGCGGAAGATTTTTTTCATCGCCAGCTCATGAGTATTAAAGGATGGAGCAGCTATGTCCAATATTGTGTTCGCCAAGAGTCAATGCTTGGAAAACAAGATGAGAGTCTCCTTCATTTACTAGCCATAAGGTTATGCTATGACGTTACTCTTTTTTCGATTTACGAAAAAGAGATGACGCCTCATTCGCTAGAAAAAAAGACCGTAAGTGATGACGTCACTCACTTATTTTTATGGCAGCAAGCTTATGAAAATTCTTTTCAGCGAAAGTTTATGCAAAAGCTAAAATCTCAAAAATCGCTACCTCACAATGTCACAGCAAGGAATCCGTCACTTCAAGCAGTCTTTTGCATTGACGTACGTTCAGAAGTTTTTCGCAGGGCTTTAGAATCAACAGGAGATGATGTCCAGACCATCGGCTTTGCAGGCTTTTTTGGTTTTGCCATCAACTATATTAAATTTGGTGAAGAAAAAGGTTCTTCACAATGCCCGGTTCTGCTGACACCAGAATTTCAAATTCAAGAAACACTTCCACATCAATCAGAAAAAAAAATCGCGTCGATACTCCATTACAGCCGCCTCAACTATGAGATAGCTGGGTGCTGGAACCGCTTTAAAACATCGGCTATTTCCTGTTTTTCTTTTGTTGAAACAATCGGTCTGCGTTATGCACTCACTCTAATAAGCGATGGGTTTATTTTAAAAAACAAACTCTCTCATAACTCCTGTTCTTCAAGTAAAAACCAGTGTTGTAAAATTCCAGTTGTTAATAAAAAAAATGAAACCTCACCGATGGGCATTTCTCTTGATGATCAAATACGGCTTGCAGAAGGAGCTCTTCGGAATATGGGCCTTACAAAAAACTTTGCTCCAACTATTTTAATTTGCGGACATAGTAGCAAATCAGAAAATAATCCCTATGCCTCATCTCTTGATTGCGGAGCCTGTGGTGGTCATAGCGGTGAAGCAAATGCACGAGTGGCCGCACTTGTTTTCAACGAACCATCTGTTAGAGAAGGACTTAAACAACGTGGAATTATCATTCCTGAGGAGACTCTCTTTTTTTCAGGGCTCCATAATACGACAACCGACGAAGTTCAACTTTTTGATGAGGAGCCTGTCTCAACAAAGCATCAGAAAAATTTATCCGATTTAAAAGAGCGTCTCACTAAGGCTTCCAACACCTCACGGAAAGAGCGTGCGCAAGCATTTGAACTTTCCTCTTCATTGATTGAATCTCCAAAAAAATTACAGCAATATTTTCTAAAAAAATCTTCTGCCTGGTCTGAAGTGCGCCCTGAGTGGGGACTTGCAGGCAACGCTGCTTTTATCGCGGCACCACGTGCACGAACAAAAAACCTGCAGCTTGATGGGCGCGTTTTTTTACATGATTACGAAAGCGCTCATGATGAAGATGGAAAAATTTTAGAACTGATCATGTCTGCACCGATGGTTGTGGCTAACTGGATTAATCTCCAATACTACGCATCAACAGTGAATAATAAAATTTTTGGAAGTGGAAATAAAGTAATCCACAACGCGACGTCTGGATTTGGCGTCTTTGAAGGAAATGGTGGTGACCTTCAAGTTGGACTTCCCATTCAATCACTCCATGATGGAAAAAAATTCATTCATGAGCCAGTTCGTCTCCATGTGTTCATCGAGGCTCCCTGTGAAAAAATTAATACCGCCATTGCCAAGCATGAGAATGTTAGATCGCTCGTTAACAATGGATGGCTACATCTTTTTTCAATTCAAGATAACGGCATGTCCCACTATCGTTATGTTGAAAATGAGCAGTGGGAAAAAACAACATAGTCATTGAGTAAATTTCATTCTATTTTTAATGAGTGAGCGATCCAAATACCACAAATGATGAACTACCAAGCCCGAACTGCAAACACCTTGATCGTTGTCTAAGCATCGCCATTGTCGCTGGTGAAGCAAGTGGTGATACGCATGGGGCAGCCTTGATGCAATCATTAAGCGCACAAAATCCAGCAATTGTTTTTAGCGGAGCTGGTGGTCCCAAGATGGAAGCTCACGCGCATGCAAGTGGCGGCACTATCGATAATTGGATCGCCGAGGCTGCCGTCTTAGGGCTTTGGGAGGTACTTAAAAAATATGGCTACTTCCGCACAAAATTTTCTGCACTCCTTAAGCAACTCACAGAGACAACTCCTGATGCCATTATCTTAGTCGACTACCCAGGTTTTAATCTCCGCTTGGCCAAAGCGATTCGTCGTCGCAAATTGCCGATAAAAATTTTTTACTATATCAGCCCACAAGTCTGGGCTTGGAATCGAAGGCGCATTCCAGAAATGGCGCGTGCGCTTGATTTGATGATTTGCATTTTTCCTTTTGAAGAAAAATTTTACCAGGCATCTGGCTTGCCAACGAGCTTCGCAGGCCATCCGCTTGTGGAGCGATTAACGAATGAACGAAAAATTTCCGTAATCCAGCGCGATGAGAAGTTGCTTGGACTCTTCCCCGGCAGCCGCGAACGTGAGGTACGTAAAATTTTTCCTGCAATGATGGAAGCGGCACAACGCGTGATGCAATCACGTCCCGATGTACGTTGCGAAGTCGCCGCAGCAACGGCTGCTCATGGAGAGATGATGAAATCAACGATTGCAGAGGCAAATATTTCAATGACAGTCACCATTGGTCATGCGCATGAGCTGATGCAGCGTGCTGCCTTTGGTCTCATCTGTTCTGGAACAGCCACACTGGAAGCCGCATGTTTTGGGCTTCCCTACGCCCTTGTCTATAAAGTGGCATGGCTGACTTACGCCGTCGGTCGTCAACTCATCCGCGTTCCTCATCTCGGCATCATTAATATTTTAGCCGAGCAACCTGTTATCAGAGAATTTATTCAAAATAATGCTACGCCCGATGCCCTCGCTACCGAGGCACTCCATTTTCTTAATAACAAAGAAGCTCGCGAAAAATTGAGCTCTAAATTAGAAAATGTCGTCGCAACGCTTCATGGCGAAGGGGCTTATGATCGGGCTGCGGCAGCTATTTTGCAGGAGATAGGATATGGGAGATAGGTGAAGCATACCTGCCCTCCTCTGTCCAAAAAGTATCGATTTTTGACGAGTGATTTTTTATAATTTTCCTTTCCTTAAAAACTTCCATCTCCCATCTTCCACCTCCCATCTCCTAATCAGCCATGAAACATCTCGAAACACTCTGGGCTCCGTGGCGCGTCGAATATTTTCAAGAGCCAAAGAAAAAAGATTTTCTTTCCGAGGCAGCAGAAAGCTCTGACGATGCGGCTCACCTTATCGTAACACGTCGCAAAAATGCTTTTCTCATTTTAAATAAATATCCTTATGCAACCGGACATCTCATGGCCGTCCCTTACCGCAAGACCTCCCAAATGAGTGATCTTGCAGAAGCTGAAATCATGGACCTCTGGGAGCTTGTACTCTATGCGCAAAAAATTCTCACGCAGGTTGTTTGCGCTGAGGGATTTAATCTTGGCATCAATATTGGCGAAGCAGGAGGTGCAGGCATCGATGGTCATCTCCATTTTCATATCGTTCCACGCTGGAGCAACGATCAAAACTTCATGCCGATGTTATCAGGCACGCGCATCATTCCCGAAGGCCTAAAGCCCCTCTATGAACGACTGATGGAATACCAGAACGTATACGCGTCCTGAATGGGTACCCGGGCTGAACGGATACGAAAAAAAATGGTGCGCGGTGGCAGGTTCGAACTGCCGACCCCTACAGTGTCAGTGTAGTGCTCTACCGCTGAGCTAACCGCGCATAGCTAAAGGCTACGCAGCTTAAATCGCTTCCTCTTGAGAAGCAATAAATTTTTACTAAAAACGTGAATGAGCGCGAGTCTCTCTTAATGCGGACTAGTGCTAAGCAATAACCGTTCTTGCAGCTTTTGGAGAAGAGCTTCTACAGCCTTTTTTTTAAAATCTATTCTCGTTGCTGAAAAATTTTCGCTCCATACTTTTGTCTCTTTATTGTATTCAGCAAGAGCCATATAAATTGTTCCGACTGGCTTTTCTTTTGTACCACCATCTGGCCCTGCAATTCCTGTTGTCGATAATCCAAATGTTGCGCCGCTGATGCGCTGCGCAGCCTCGGCCATGAGTTTTGCAACTTGAGAGCTTACTGCCCCATGACGTTCGATGATATTACAAGGAATGGCTAATAAATTGCTTTTTGATTCATTCGAATAAGTCACCCACCCAGCCTGAAAAATATCTGATGCCCCAGCAATGTTCGTAATATTGTTTGCAAGAAGCCCACCCGTACACGATTCGGCCGTAGCCACTGTTTGTAAAGATTCTCGCAGAAGTTTGATAATCGTTTCTTCGAGCATAAAGAGAAATTATCTTGTCCTAAGTATAAGGTTTTTAGCTACAATCTCTTACTCTTTCATCTTCAACTAGCTACTTCAACTTTCCTGGCATCTCCCCACAACGATTCCAAGTCATAGACATCGCGCAGTCTTGTATGAAAAATATGGACAATGACGCTTCCATAATCGATGACAATCCATGGACTACCGGGATAAGAATCATCTAAGTAAGGAGCGGCTCCTTTTTCTTCACGAATTTTTTCTCGGATAGAGGTTGCAATAGCCTTGATCTGGGGCTCAGATGTTCCTGAAACAATCACAAAAAAATCGGTGAACGTAGAAACGCCGCGTAAATCCAGAATCACTGGGTTCTCAGCCTTTTTATCAAGGGCCGCCTCGACACAAAGTTGCGAAAGCATCTCTTCTGGATCGATGGAGTTAATTTTTTTTTTGGTAGAGTCGACGTTCTTCAATGTATTTAAAAACTGGTGTTGGTAAAAGATAACGCACCGATCGACCTTTGGCGAGACGTTCTCGGATTTCGGTAGAAGAAATATCAATGCAGCGACTAATAATAGGAAAAGAATGAGGCTGTAAGAGAGCATTACTGGATCTCCTTAACACAGCAAAAGCAACCCTCTGTTGCAATTCATCACTCTCTTTCCATGTGGAAAGCTTCGAAACGTTATCTTCGCCGATGAGATAAATAAATTTTGCCAAAGGATTTTCTTTTTGCAATTCACGCACCGTATCAATCGCATAGGAATTTCCTTCGCGCCGAAGTTCGCGATCATCAATACTAAAACGATGCTCATTCCCACATCCTAATTCTAACATCGCCATCCGATCCTTTTCTAAAGCGCAGGGAGGAGTGATTTCTTTATGTGGAGAAATTTTTGCAGGAATAAAAATTAGCTGCTCAAGCGCGAGTTCTTCTATCGCAATCTGCGCTAAAATTAAATGCCCTAAATGTACTGGATCGAAAGTTCCACCGAAAAGACCGATAAGAGGTCTTACTAAGAGATCTTGTTCTTTCATTTACAAAGAATAAACTAAAAGCTGCAGTTACCTAATTGCTCATCTCCTTCTGGCGAAGAAGACGAGCAAGAAGTTGTCGGTTGTTGGTTGTTTTTATTCGAAAGATTTATTTTTTAAAAACCCTATTTCATCAGCCTCTTAGGGCAACGCTTCTTTTTTAGCAGCTAAGAAAAAAGTTATTTCTTCACTATCAACCGAG
>JBIRBD010000179.1:0-2702 GCA_044326465.1 Chthoniobacterales bacterium | reverse complement strand
ATTACGACTTTTTTCAGGATCACGGTTACTAAGGGCTTTTCGGTGGCATGGGGGCGAAAGATATTCACGCCTCTAAGGGTCTGAAGAAAAGCCAAAAGATTCTGGACCACATGGGCAGCACGGAACTGGCTGCCAACCTGTTCCGCGCCACGCAGACAGAAGAAAAATTGAAACGTGAAAACGTGCAAGGCAAAAAGCAAGCGAACAGCACCCATTACGAAGTCGGCCATAAAGTGCGCCAAACCATTCAGGAGCTAGGTGGCGCGATGCCCGAAGACATGCCAACACCCGCACAAAGCGTCAAGCAAATTGAAAACGCTAAGAAGAAGCTGGGGGAGAATTAACAGAATGCTATGAATAAAATAGCTGCCTAGACAATAAATACGCTGGCTAGATTCATATTTAGCAGTGATTTTTGAGTGATTTTAAAAATCTAGATGTTTTCCAAAAACGTCTCGTTAAACGATTGTTAAGAACTAAACTAGCGAAATGATTAAAGCTGACCACCCATCCCGAACCGCAGACGAACTTGATAGAGCGCCCTTGGCCAAGCGAATCAAAGATGTCATCGCAAATCTTCGGCCAGATGATCAGGGTTTTACGATCTCGATTGAAGGACGCTGGGGTGATGGCAAAAGTTGGATTATTAATAAGTTGAAGACGGAGTTAGGTGCTTCCGCTCAGGTCGTAGAGTTGAATCCTTGGCTTGTTGGGAATAGGGCTTCATTGCTAACTGAATTCTTTTCCTGTTTATCGAGCCAATTGAAGGACACGACAGCTACGAATCTCAAAAAATTGATGAGTAGTTACGCCAAAAGACTGTCAAAAGCAGCCCAAGGTGCTGGCAATGAGTATGTTGCTGTGGCTGGTTCAATTGCCGTTGCTGCGTTACGCGAAAAGTCAGAGTTAGAGAGTTTGGCTGATTTAAGACTTCAGCTTGCTGATCAGTTGAAGCTTTTGACAAGAAAAATAGTGGTTGCCGTTGATGATATTGATCGTTTAGCGTCCGCAGAAGTTGTAGAAGTAATTCGACTTATCAAAGCGGTTGGTGAATTACCAAATGTGGTTTACGTCATAGCGCTCGATCCTGAGTATGTTGAATCAGCCTTGCGCACGGCTGGCCATGGTGAATATGACAATTACTTAGACAAAATAATTCAGTTAAGGGTGGCTGTGCCACCTCTGCGTTATCCACAAAAATGGAAGCTTTTGCAGCAACAGTTGGATCGTTATTGGGATTCTGACATGATGCACAAATCACCAGGTGGTCAAGAGGCTTGCAAATTCAGGCTGAATCACTTGGCTCAACCAATAGCAAAACTAATTGAAAACCCACGCGATGTAGTTCGAGTTTGGAATAGATTTCTCTTCGTAGAAGCCAAATGCCAAGGCGAGGTGAATCCGATTGATTTATTGGCGCTACAGGCTATATATATCAAGGCACCTAAGCTATACGAAGCGATTTGCAGACTTCCCAGACAATTTACACACTCAGAAAAATCTGACAGCAACTTGGGGAAAAAGCTGCAGCCAAAGCCAAACAAAGCCGAAGAACCTACTAAATCAGAAGATATTGAAAAAACAAAGCAAAAAGATTTAGAGATTTTGCTAATGAACAAAAGTGGCGTACTTTCTGCCGCTATTTGCAAACTCACTTTTGAACTCTTTCCAGCTTTTTTGTATGATTTTCACCGACCCAGTAATAAGCAAACGGGCCATTTAGATAACTTGCTTATTTTGCAAGTAGCCCTAAATGCTGGGGGATTAGAAGAGCAATGGACGCTAGATGAAATAAATTCGTTGTTGTTTAAGCCTGAAATTCGTTTGATGCTTCTTGAAAAATGTAATTCGTACGAACGATCAGTTGATTTATATGGGCAGTTAGACGAAAGAGTTTCTCAATTCGAGGATATTGTTAGCCCGTTAGATTTAATTCAGCAACTATCAAGCATCAAATTTAAAGTAAAAAGTTTTCGGGGAAACAGTCAAGTTGCCGATTTAGTTCGCAAATGGGCAGAATTTTTAGACAATAAAGAGCGCAGAGGTAAGAGTAAAACCAAAACAGCTGCTGAGTTGATGGTCGAAAGCTTTGAAGTGTTATTAAAATCACCAGATTTTTCGGATGCGTACCAACTACTGTCGGCAGAGCATCATTACAAAAACACACAGGGAGGTAGTAATTATTTCGAAGATGGAGATTTGACCAAGGCATTGGAAAAATTCGCTACAAAATTATTAAACAAACTCGATAACGATGAATTGATAGTCCAAGAACAAGGCGCTCAGATGCTTAGGTTTTTGTATAGCTTTAATCCAATTATCTTTGGCAAAATTTCAGAGAATCAAACTAGGTTTGAGAAATGGTTTTTAGTCAATCAAAATGATTGTGTAAAACATCAATATTCTGGTGGTCAAACAGTCAGTTTTCACAAAATAGAGCAAGATTACATTGATAAATTTGGTGGTGAGAAAATTATTATTCCGTATTTGAATACGATCGAAAACCGAGGAAATTTAACCCAATCTGAGCTTGCGTTAATTAAAGCTTTTAAAAATCCAGGTTTGATGTTCGACCCCACAAACGCTATGCAGCTACACGAGTCAGATGTCTAGCAAGTCTTTTTGCTATAAATTAAATAGCTGCTCAGGCAGCAAATACGCTGACTAGGTGCCAATTTAACACACGGATTTTGGTAGTATTT
>JBIRBD010000159.1:0-3877 GCA_044326465.1 Chthoniobacterales bacterium | reverse complement strand
CTTTAACCTAAAAACGGCAATGGCTCGTTATAAATTAGCGCAATATGCTCAGCCTCAACATGATTTTTTAACCGGCTCACGTACCTTCCAGGTATGCTTCGCCGTTTTAAAAATTATTTTTAGACCAAACCCTTACGCTAATTTATTAACTCCCATCACCGTTTTTTAGGGTTTAATGGAGGCATCAATCCGCTCAGACCAAGCTAAGATGCCCCCTTCTACGTTGAAAAGCTTTTCAAAACCAGCTTCTTTCAAAATTTGAAGCGCTTTTGCGCTGCGGCCGCCAGATCGGCATTGAAGATAAATGGTGTCAGCGGGATTGAGTTCGTGCGCGCGTGAGGCAAGTTCACCAAGTGGAATAGGACGTGCCTGAGCAATATGAGCAGCCTCATATTCCCAAGGTTCCCGGACGTCGATGAGAATTCCTGGAGAGGAGCTAGCAAGGCTGTGTTTTAACTCTTCAACAGTGATGGTTGGAAGAGATGAATGGGCTGTCATTGTTTTTGAAGTGCACATAAATTTTTTTTGATCCATAAGGTGGGTAATGGTAGGAGATTTTCCACAAAGCGGGCAATGAGGATCTTTGCGAAGATCAAATTCACGGAATTTCATCGTGATCGTGTCGAGATGAACAAAGCGGCCTAAGAGGGGTTCGCCAATCCCGATAATGAATTTTAATGCCTGCAGGCTCTGCATGATTCCAACAATCCCAGGCAGTACTCCGAGCACACCACCTTCAGCGCAGTTAGGAACAGCATCGGGAGGAGGCATTTCAGGGAAAAGGCAGCGATAACAGGGGCCTCCGAGATGGGGTGCAAAGAGAGTGAATTGGCAATCAAAACGAAATACGGATCCGTAGACATTGGGTTTTTTTAGAAAAAAACAAACATCATTTGAGAGATAGCGAGTTTCAAAATTATCGGAACCATCAATGACAAGATCATAATCTTTTACAATCTTAGTTGCATTTTTCATGCTAAAAAATTCGTCGTAAAGAGTGACTTCAGTATGCGGGTTGAGCTCTTTGATCCTATCGCGCGCGCTTTCAATTTTTTTGCGCCCAATATCACTTGTGCCATGGATGACTTGGCGTTGAAGATTCGATAAATCAACGATGTCATCGTCGATGAGTCCAAGATTACCGACGCCAGCGGCAGCAAGGTATAAAGCGGTTGGCGAGCCGATGCCTCCAAGACCAATACAGAGCACGCGGGCGGCTTTTAATTTTTTTTGCCCTTCCAGATTCACCTCGGGCAAAATGAGGTGGCGTGCATAACGTAGAGTCTCTTCTTGGGATAAATCAGGCATAGAAAAGGAGAGGGCAAAGAGTGAAGGATGAAGAGTGAAGAGTGAAGAGTGAAGAGTGGGCAGTGTCAGGGCATGTCAGGGCAGTGTCAGAAGTTTTGTGTTTAGGATCGGTTTCTTGTTCTTTGGTCCTATTCATTTCTCCTAACCTGCCAGCGAAGCTGGCTTGAGCCTTGAGCCTTGAGCCTTCAGCCTTGAGCCTTCAGCCTGCGTTACAGCCAGCTTTTATAAGGATTGATCGATAAGTTGGAATTGCAGTAGCGACGATCATTGGAAACTTCGAGGCCGATCCAAGGAGGAATCTCGATCTGTTCATTTTCATGATCTAATTCAACTTCGGCAACAACGAGGCCTTCATTCTCATCATGAAATTCATCAACTTCCCAAACATGATTTTCGTAAGGAATGCGATAGCGCGTTTTGCTAATGAGGGGTGTTTTGCAAAGCTCTTGCATAGCGATTGCATCAGCCACGGGTATAGAATATTCAAATTCACTTCGACTAATGCCATGGATTGGGCCTTTGACAGTGATACAAGCCTTATTGCCTTCAACACGCACGCGCACGGTGGCGTTCACATCACGTGAGAGATAGCCTTGGCAATAGGCTTTTCCAGTCGCGTTATGTCGCCATGCATCGCCAATAACTAAGAATTTTCGTTCAATTTCTGTGGACATCACGAATGAAAAATTAGATTTTATAATCCCAACGCGCGTTTTACTTCAGAAGAAGAATAAGTTGTAAAGGGATGTTTTAAAAGTTCGTTAGCTGTTGCGATATCTTGAGCCTCTTCCAAATCTTCACCATGTTTCTCAATCACCCAGGCAAGAGCTTCTTCTCTTGTTGTCAGAAGGTTTTCGAGTTGGCAATTTTGGACAGCAGTGAGGATTTTTCCAAACATGGGGCTTGGTTTAAATCCTAAGGCAAGTAAATCTTGCCCCCTAATTAGCGGTGGTGGAATGAGGGGGGCTTGGCTGAATTCTTTTTCTTTTAGTCGGAGCAATTCATAATTATCCAACATTCCATGACTGGAGGTGCAATCGACGCGGTGTAATTCTAACTCATCATGAAATGTTGGACGGGCCATCAGCCTGCGTAGCGTAGAGTTTCTCATTTTTGGCACATCTTTAAAACTCATATGAAGACGAACTGCTGGAACCACAGCCTCTATGATTTCATTAGGAAAACGAAGGCGTTGTAAAATTTTTTCTGTCATGACTGCACCAACTTGATCATGGCCGTAGAAGCGCATCTTTTGAGTAGTCGGGTCAACTTCGCGTGTCGCTGGCTTTCCAATATCGTGAAAAAGCACTGATAGAATCAAGGGAAGCGAGGCATCAGGCTTAAGCAACGAAAGCATTATGCGCGTATGCACGAAGACATCCCCTTCAGGATGGAACTCAGGTGGCTGTTCACAGCCTTTAAGTTGTTCTATCTCTGGAAGAATTTCACTTAAGAGGCCGCTGCGATCGAGGTAATCAAAGCCTGCGAGTCGTCGTGGGCTGAGTAAAATTTTTTGCAATTCATCACGGATGCGTTCTGCGCTCACAGCATGAATTTCTGGAGCGAGTTGAAGGATAGCATTCCACGTTGTTGGATCTATTTCAAAATCTAGCGTGGTGGCAAAACGAATCGCGCGTAGCAGCCGCAATTTATCTTCGGCAAAACGTTCGTGTGGATTTCCGATAGCGCAGATGATTTTCCTCTCTAAGTCAGCCTGACCTCCGACGTAGTCCAAGAGGTCTTTGGAGAGAGGATCAAAAAATAGTCCATTAATTGTAAAGTCACGTCGCTTGGCATCTTCTTCGGGATTGGTAAAGGTCACGCTTGTTGGATGACGACCGTCATTGTAAGTTCCATCGCTGCGAAACGTTGCAACTTGGACCTCTTCCCCCTCTTCCAGTACGATGACAACGCCGAATTGAACGCCGACAGGAATGGTGCGTTGAAAAAGCTTTTCCACTGCGGAAGCAGAAGCACTTGTTGCGATATCGTAATCATGAGGCATGCGTTTAAGCAGCATGTCACGCACGCACCCGCCGGCAAAATAGGCCGTGTGACCTGCATCGCGAAGACGTTGAACAATTTTTAGTGGGACGATTGGCAGAGGAGAGATCATTTTAGCAGATAGAAAATAGCAGATATACTAGTCGCATGCGAGTTTTAGGTTTTTTTCCTCTGTGCACGACAAAAATCACACATGAAGTTTAACTAGTTCTAAATCAGTCTTTAAACATCGAAGCCTCTCTAAGCAATTTTTAAAGAGATCATGTTTCAAAAAGAAATTTGTTAAAAGATCAACAATGTAATCCAAACCATATCGAAAGATGCTAACTTCTGGTCTTCCATGTTTTTTGATTTTGATAGGACGGATTTCATGTTGCCATTCTCCAATTTTATGAACCCAGCAAAAGCCGATAGCAAGTAAGGCCATCAGTTTTTTTATTCTTTCTGAATGAATAAGATGTGTCTCTTCAAAATGGAAACCTCTTCCTTTCAGGCATGAAAAAAGTGTCTCTATTTCCCATCGTGAGGCATAATTTTTTATCGCAAGTCCAGGAGTTACATCGGT